>JAHJHM010000139.1 GCA_018823915.1 Candidatus Omnitrophota bacterium | reverse complement strand
GTAATTACTGACTTTGCAATGATATCTACCAAACCTCCTACTTCTCCCCAAGTTTATTCTTCATTTCACTGTCTTAATTTTGCATTTTTCATTTTTCACTTTGCAATTTGCAATAGAATGTACTTTACTGACTATTTACCTCTGTAAAGCTCCGTACTTTAGCACGGGGAGCGGGTTTTACTTTTTTGGCCAGAATTCTTTTATCAACTCGGTGCGAAAACTTGTCTCTTGAGGCTCAAAGCATGAGCTTAAGATTCTCCATCCATTATCTAAGGCTTGTTCCAAAGAAATATTTACCGCTAAATCCATCATTTCTGACTCAAAAAGTTTTCCGTATTTAAGGAGTTTTTTATCCCAGGAGCCCATTCTAAACCCCATAGCTCTTTTTTCTTCTGTTTCTATGTATTGGGCATACAGCTGAATCATCCCATCCATAATCGCCCGGTGATCCTTACGTGTCTTATCGTTAACTTGCTGCTTAAGCCGGCTTAGAGAACCGAAAGGCTCTATCCTGCCTCCCCGTAAATAAAACTGGCCTTCAGTAATATAACCGGTATTATCCGGCACAGGATGAGTAACGTCATCACCAGGCATAGTCGTTACCGCCAGGATAGTAATTGAACCGGCATCCTCAAAATCCACGGCTTTCTCATAGCGCGCTGCCAATTGAGTGTATAAATCACCGGGGTAGCCGCGGTTAGAAGGGACCCTATCCATAGTAATGGCGATTTCTTTAAGAGCGTCAGCAAAATTAGTCATGTTTGTAAGTAACACCAACACATCTTTTCCTCCCAAGGCGAATTTCTCAGCTACTGCCAAACACAAATCCGGAATCATTAGCCCCTCTACTATTGGATCAGAAGCAGTATGAATGAAAAAAATTGATCGGTTTAATGCCCCGCCTTCGGCTAAAGTGTCTTTAAAAAATAAATATTCATCATATTTAAGCCCGATACCGCCTAGAATAATCATGTCCACTTCTGTCTGAAGGGCGATACGCGCCAATAATTCATTGTAAGGCTCACCGGATACGGAAAATATGGGTAACTTCTGAGATATAACTAAGGAATTAAACACATCAATCATGGGAATATTTGTTCTAATCATTCGCTGAGGAATAATTCTTTTGGCTGGATTCACCGGCGGCCCGGCAATTTCAATTAAATTTTCTGATAGGCTGCTGCCTTTATCACGTGGGGTGCCTGAGCCGTTGAAAATCCTTCCCAGCATATTTTCGGAAAACCCCACCTGCATCGGCCTGCCGAAAAACCTCACCTCATCATTGGTTGAAATCCCGCGGCTGCCGGCAAAAACCTGCAGTGACACAATATCTCTATCTAATTTGATAACCTGGGCCAAAGATTTACCCCGGAAAGTATTTATTTCGGCAAGTTCCTCATAAGAAATACCGCTGGCTTTTACGGTAATGACATTGCCAGCAACGCTAAGTATTTTGCTGTGGATTTTTCGCATTATATTAACGGGACAGGCATGCCTGCCCCCTACTTCTTTAGAAAATCATCAATCTTTTCTTCCTGATGTTTAAATTCTAGGGAGATCTTTTCTTTATAATTCCAATCGATGAACAATTGCCGCAACTCATAGAAAAACTTTCTTGCCTCGTCTTTCTGATTAAAAGAGAGCTCTTTTTTTAGCACTTCGCTAACCTTGCTAAAAATATACTCCTGCCTTTGAGGAGATGTTGCCGCGTCTACCTCATCAAAAGCATTTTGCTGCAAATATACGCTGTCAAGAAATTCTGCCTTCAAATAAATCATAAAATCTTCTAAGGAAATTCCTTCCTCTCCCACTACTTTCATCATCTGATACACCTCGTTGCCGGAAACCAAAACGTCTTTTGCCTGGGTGATTAAATCTGCGGGGATAAAACTTTCATACTTTGACCAGCTTTCAAGAGGATCGATAGAAGGAAACCGCCGCGCGTTTGCCCTGTCTCGGGAAAGCCCGTGAAATGCGCCCACCACTTTAAGGGTAGCTTGCGTTACCGGTTCTTCAAAGTTTCCTCCTGCCGGGCTGACTGTCCCACCAATAGTTAAGCTTCCTTTTCTGTCTCCAGTAAGCTTAACTACACCGGAACGTTCATAAAATTCGGCAATGCGGGATTCTAAATATGCCGGGTAAGCCTCTTCTCCGGGAATTTCTTCTAATCGGCCGGAAACCTCTCTCATTGCCTGAGCCCAACGAGAAGTAGAATCAGCTAAAAGCAAAACGTCTAAGCCCATCTGGCGGTAATACTCTCCTAAGGTGGCTGCGGTGTACACTGACGCGTCTCTGGCGGCAACGGGCATAGAACTGGTGTTACAGATAATAATTGTCCGTTCCATCAACGGCTTCTGCGTCTTAGGGTCAATGAGCTTGGGAAACTCTCTTAATGTCTCAACCACCTCTCCCGCCCGCTCGCCGCAGGCAGCAATAATTACAATATCGATTTCCGCATAGCGGCTGATTAGCTGAGCAAGGACGGTTTTGCCTGAACCAAAAGGGCCGGGAACACAATAGGTCCCTCCCCGGGAAACAGGAAAAAACGTATCGATAATACGGGTTTTGGTAATTAAAGGCTCTTTGGGGGTATATTTTTCGACATAAGCTTTTATGGGGATTTTTATCGGCCAGTCAAAAGCCATATCCAACTCTATTGTTTTACCCTTGCCGTCTTTTATCTTAGCCACAATATCCTTGATTGTATAATCGCCTTCGGAGATAACCCAATCAACTGCATATCCTTCATTTAAACCAAATGGCACCATAATATAATGTTTGAATATCCCTTCCTGGACATAGCCCAAAGGAAAACCTCCATTAACCAATTGTTTATTGGGTAAAGGTTTGGGAATAAAGTGCCACTTTTTACTATCATCCAAAGCTGCCAAGCTTAACCCGCGGGGAAGGAAAAAACCGTATTCCCGAGCAAGCTCAGGAAGAGGGTTTTGTAGCCCATCGTAAATTTGGCCAAGAAGCCCCGGGCCTAACTGAATAGAAAGCAATTTTTTAGAAAACTCCACCTCATCGCCAATTTTTAGCCCCTTAGTCTCTTCAAATACCTGCATATTGGCGACATTGCCCCTTATCCTTATCACTTCTGCTTTTAAGCGTTCCGTACCATGGATTACATATCCCAATTCATTCTGAATAATACTTCCGGGAAATTCAACCGATATTATATTCCCTTGTATAAACACTATCCTGCCGCAAGACTCATTCATATATTAACCCCTATACTAATCTCACAAAATTTATCGAACACTACTGTACCTTTTTCTTTATTAAAGGTAAACAACACCTCTAAAATCTGAAGTTTTAAAAAATATAAAATAAGAAACTCTAAATCAAAGTAATGGCCTGCTTCTTTTTCCTCTATAAACTTCCATCTTATCTCTAAAAGCCTTTTTTCGATATCTAAGGGCGAGCCTTGAGTAACTACCTGTTTAAGAAAATCGGTTTTGCCTTCTGATGCCGCGTGGCCGGCCGGTTTTCTTAATAAAGAGATTCCTTTTCGCAGGTTAAATTCGAATTCCCTATATTCTTTTAATGCCTTTTTGGTTTCACCAAAAGAAAAATTATTGATATCAGCCTCTAGCAAAAGTGAGAAATCTCTTCTGCCAAGCCACGTCTGCGCCTGGCTTAAAAAGTATTCCCGGGTTATGTAAGTATTTTGACCAAACTCTAAGGCGGGTAATTGGGCTACAAAATAATAATACTTATCCATTATGTAAATATTCAGTAAATACCGTCTAAATTTTTTTGAATATTCAGTGCAAAATGCAAATTGTAAATTGCATACCCTAACGGGCACAAGCAAGTTAAAATTATTTGTTCTTCATTTAACAACCGTTCACTAAGTTCCTTCTT
>JAHJHM010000138.1 GCA_018823915.1 Candidatus Omnitrophota bacterium | reverse complement strand
GTAAATATTCACTGAACACCGTCCAAATTCTTTTGAATATCCAGTGAATATTCAGTGCAAAATGCAAATTGCAAATTGTAAAAGTTAGAATTAAACACTTGCACACAAAACTCATATCTCTTACCTTTGCATTTTTCACTTTGCAATCTGCACTTTGCATTTTGCAATAGAGTGTATTTTACTGACCATTTACGTTTTAATACATTGTCCCTCACGCCTAAATATCTGAAAAATCTCTTGCGACATTTTTCAGAAGCGTTTCGGGATCAATTCGACTAAGCATTTTTTAGTAAAAAAATGCAAGTCTCATTGAGGAGAATATATGCCGAAGTTAAAGACAAAAAAAGCTTTAGCCAAAAGAGTAAAGATTACTAAAAAGAAGAAAATTTTACGCAATAAGGCAGGAAGACGTCACCTTTTGAGCGGTAAAAGTAAAAAGAGAAAGAGACTTTTGAGGAAAAAATGCTTAGTGTCTAAGGCGGATAGGAAGGCGATACTAAAAGCTTTGCCTTATGCTTAGATACAGTTCATAGTTCGTAGTACGCTCCCTTTGTTCGCTGGGAGTTCGTAGTACATCGATAACAACGAACAACGAACTACGAACTACGAACTATTAAAGTGGAGGAAAAATGAAAGTAAAACATTCTGTAGCTTCGCGAAAGAGGAAAAAGAAAATTTTAAAGTTAGCCAAAGGATATTGGGGAAGGCGTTCTACAAACTATCGCCGGGCAATAGAAACAGTAAGAAGAGCTTTAGTTTATGCTTATCGGGATAGGCGCACAAAGAAACGAGAATTTCGTTCTCTTTGGATTACGCGTATTAACGCTGCTGTTCGAGAAAGAGGAATCAGCTACAGAGAGTTTATTCATGCATTAGGAAAAAAAGAGATTCTTCTCTCCCGGGATATGTTAGCCAAAGTTGCCGCGGAATATCCACAAGTTTTTGATAAGATTGTGGAAGCAGTGAAATGAAGCATATAATTATCGTTGGCTGTGGGAAAATAGGCAAGGGTTTAGCGCTAGAATTATCCTCTAAGGAAAACGTAACGATAATAGATAAAAGCTTGAAAGTGCTAGATTCCTTAGGAGATGATTTTAATGGGAAAAAAATATGGGGAGACGTTTTAGATATGGATGTTTTAGAAGAAGCTGGGGTGGAAAAAGCAGACACTACTTTTCTTCTTACCGGCAATGATAACCTCAATTTAGTTGTGGGGAAAGCAACAAAGAGAAAATACGGAACAAAGAAAGTTATTCTGCAGGTGAATGACGTGGCGAAAAAGAAAGCATTCCAAGAAGAGGGGCTGACCATTGTCAATCGTACTTACTTAATAGTTGAAGTTTTAAAGAAATGTATATAGTAATTACTGGAGCCGGAAAGTTAGGGTTGGTTTTAGCAAAAAAGTTAAAGGAAGGTAAACATCAAGTTTGTCTTGTTGAGAAATCAGAGAATTTATGCAACAAGTTGGCAGGAGAAGTAAGAGAAATTTTTCTCATCCATGGAGATGCCACATATCCTGATATTTTAAAAGAGGCAAAAATAGATAAAGCGGACGTTTTAGTTAGTGTTACTTCTACTGATGAAGATAATATTATTATATGTAATCTAGCTAAAGAATTATTTGGCGTGAAAAGGACGGTGGCAAGGGTTAATGATCCTAAACGCCTGCCTCTTTATAAGTATATGGGCGTAGACAATCCTGTTGACTCTACTTCCATAATTGCCCGCATTGTAGAGGAAGAAGCGTCTTTTACCGACGTGATGAACCTTTTGAGCATAAAGAAAGGAAGGCTATCCATCGTACGGGTAGATATCCCCCGGGATTCCCCTATAGTTAATAAATCCCTAAAAGAGATCAGGCTCCCGCCCAATTCCGTTCTTGTCTCTATCTTAAGAGGTCCCGATATAATTATTCCTTCCGGCTCTACGCAAATTTATCCTGATGACGAAGTGATTGCCGCCACTCTTATTGATATGGAGAAAGATTTAATTAAGGCTTTAATCGGGAAAATATGAGGATAGTCGCGGGGATAATTACGGAGATCCTTTTTTGTCTTTTTATTATAAATATTGGTTTTATTTTTTCTTTTCTTTTTTAAAATGATTATTTCCCCTGATAGAAAAGATGTTTCTACAATTTTTAATATTTTAGGAAGGCTTATCTTGGGATTAGGCGCTTTTATGCTCGCCCCTCTTGTAGTTGCCCTCTTAAGAGGTGAAGTTTCTCCCTTTTTTGATTTTTTTATTAGTCTTCTAATCATTGCTTCCTTAGGATTTAGCCTCCTTATTTTTTTCCCCTTAAAGAAAGAAGTTAGCTGGATTCATGCTTTCTTTACTGTAAGCGCGGGGTGGTTGGTGTTTTCTCTATTAGGGGCGATTCCTCTTTATCTTTCCTCACATTTTCTTAGCTTTGTTGATGCTTGGTTTGAAGCAATGAGCGGTTTTTCTACCACAGGGCTTACTCTCATCCAGGATTTAGATCATCTTTCTTTTTCTCACAATATGTGGCGGCATCTTACAATGTTTATCGGCGGCCAGGGTATCATTTTAGCCAGTCTTTCTATTCTAACTAAAGCCCGGGCAGTGGCAGTGGGTTTTTATGTAGGAGAAGCAAGAACTGAGAAAATTTTACCTAATGTTGTTGCTACAGCAAGATTTATTTGGAAGGTTGGTTTTTTGTACCTTATTTTAGGAGTAGGAGTGTATTCTGTTATTCTTATGCTTAGAGGGCTGGCTTTGGATAAATCTATATTTCATGCCCTTTGGCTTTTTTTTGCCTCTTTTGATACCGGAGGGTTTGCGCCCCAGGCGCAGAACGTCGCTTATTATCATTCACCTCTTTTAGAAATAGTCACAGTTGTGTTTATGATTTTAGGGGCGATTAATTTTAATCTTCACTTTTGGATATGGACAAAGAGCAAGAAAGAAATTCTTAAAAATTTTGAGATAAGGACTTTTCTTTTTACGTTTTTTTCTCTTCTTGCTCTGCTTTATTTTTCTTTCAGAGGCGCAGGGGCAAGCTCAATCTTTCGCAAAGGATTTTATCAGTTAATTTCTGCTCATTCCGGCTGCGGATTTACTAATTTAGCGGGGGATGGGTTAAATAATTTTTCTTCTCTGTCTTTGCTTTGTGTAATTTTTGCGATGATGATTGGTGGATGCGTTTGCTCTACTACCGGGGGAATAAAATTGATGCGTTTAGGCATTGTTTTTAAAACATTTTTTACTGAAATTAAGAGATGGATGATGCCGCCTAAATCTATCTATAAGGATAGACTCCATCACTTGCAGGATGTAGTTCTCACCGAAAAGAGGATAAAAGATGCCTATATGTTTTTCGCGCTTTTTATCTTTGTCTACGCGGCAGGGGCAATCGTAGGCGTGGTCTACGGCCATTCTCCCTTGCTATCTCTTTTTGAATCTGTGTCAGCAACAGCTAATGTGGGGTTGTCTGTAGGATTAACTAATCCTAATATGCCCTTGGTTTTAAAATTAGTTTATATTTTTCAAATGTGGGCAGGAAGATTAGAATTTCTTTCTATTTTTGTTTCTTTAGGGTTTATTGTGTCTTTGTTTAAAAAATGATAAACGCAGATTTAAAAACCTTTATATAAATACAAATGAAAACAACGCAGATTTTTATAGATAGATCAAGACAAAGAGCAAGAAATATTTTTGCCTGGTGCCTAGTTTCTAGTGTTTGGTGTCTGATTTGCCTTTCTGTTTATGGACAGACTACATCAATAAAAAATTTGTTCGTTCAGTCGAATAAATTTGATGGGAAAATTGTAGAAGTAGAAGGAGAAGTAATCGGGGAAGCGTTAAAAGATAAAGATAAGGTATGGATAAATATTTCTTGCGCGGGTTCAGCAATAGGAGTTTTTTTATCTGATGAGAATTTACTTAAGGAAATAAAATATTGGGGAAGCTATAGGCAGAAGGGGGACATAGTAAAGATAAGGGGGAGATTCTATAAAAATTGTCCGTTTCATCAGAAAATAGATATTCATGCTCAAGGAGTGAAAGTTTCGAAAAGAGGTTTCCCACGGAAAGAATTTGTTTCCTCTTTTAAAATTAAATTGGCAATTGTTTTTTTCATAATTTGCCTGACATTAACTTCTATTTATTTTATAAAATTATGGAGACGCAAATAATCGCAGATTAAAATATGGAAGAGAAGATTAAGAGTTTAGAGAAAGCATTCGAGGAAGATTGCCAGAAGGCAGCTACCCCTAAAGAATTTGAATTTTTGAGGATAAAGTATTTGGGAAGAAGCTCAAGGCTAAGTCAATTTTTTTCTCAACTGCCTAATTTAATCCCTCAAGAGAGGGGTATCTGGGGGAAAAGGCTTAATTGTCTTAAACAGAAGATGACTGCTTTGCTTGCTAATGAGGCGAGAGGGCCCTTAAAAGATGAGGAAAATTTTGATTTAACTTTTCCGTCTTCGCCTTTTCAACTAGGTTCTCGGCATATTTTAACTACAGTTAACCAGAAGATATGTTCTATTTTTGAAAATTTAGGATTTGCAGTAGCTGAAGGGGGGGAAATTGAAGATGAGTGGCATAATTTTACTGCTCTAAATATCCCCTTAGAGCATCCCTCAAGAGATGTCTTTGATACTTTTTACCTCGATATCAAGGAAAAAAATAATGGTAAGTATCTTCTGCGAAGCCACACTTCTCCTTCCCAGACAAGAATTATGAAGATTGGTAAACCCCCATTAGCAGTGATTTCTCCCGGCAGGGTGTATAGGCCGGATGAGGTTGACGCGACTCATTCTTTTATGTTTCATCAGATTGAAGGATTTGCTGTAGGCGAAGATTTAAATTTCGCTCATTTAAAGGGAGTTCTTCTCCATTTTGCCCATAAGTTTTTTACTCCTGAGATAACTTTGCGGTTTCGTCCCCACTTTTTCCCGTTTACCGAACCTTCAGCGGAGGTGGATATTTCATGTTTTGTTTGTAGAAGGAAAAAGGAAAAAGGCGCTTCACGAGATACGCTTCACGCTTCACGAAAGTGTAGTGTGTGCAAGGGTAAGGGTTGGCTTGAGGTTTTAGGCTGCGGGATGATTCATCCCCAGGTTTTAGATAATTGCGAGATTGATTCTAAAAAATATAAAGGGTTTGCTTTTGGTATGGGTGTAGAAAGAATCGCTATGCTTAAATATGGCATTGGCGACATCCGCCTTTTTTACGAGAACGACGTAAGGTTTTTGGAACAATTTTCTATATAGAATGAAATTACGATTCACGAACAACGAGCTATGAGGTTTAGTTTAAATTTTATTAAAGAATTTTTAGAGGTAAAAGTGTCTGCCCAAAAGCTAGCCTCTCTTCTTACTATGGCGGGGATGGAGGTCGAGCGGTTAGAAAAATTAGGCGGCGATTGGGTTTTTGATATCGAAGTTACTTCAAATAGATATGATTGGCTTTCTATTTTGGGAATAGCCCAAGAAGCAGCGGCTTGTTTGAATAAAAAGGCGAAAGTAAAATACCCTCTTCTGTTAAAAAAACCTCTACTTAAAGAAAGAAAAATAATTATCGAAGACTCTAAGGATTGTCCTTTGTATATCGCAAGGGTAATGCGGGATATAACGATTAATCGTTCTCCTAGCTGGCTTGGCGAACGCGTTTTAAATTGCGGATTAAACTCAATAAATAATATTGTAGATATTACTAATTACTCTATGCTTAAGTGGGGAAACCCTCTTCATGCTTTTGATGAAGATAAGATAGAAGGAAATATCTACATAAGACGGGCGCAAAAAGAAGAGCTATTCGCCGGGATTGACGGTAAGCAGAGAATTTTGCAAAAAGAAAATTTGGTAATTGCTGATGAGAAAAAAGTAATCGCCTTGGCAGGGGTTATGGGGGGAAAAAACAGTGAGGTGGATAAGAATACAAAGAATGTGTTTATAGAGGCAGCGATTTTCTCTCCTTTAACTATAAGGCGTTCGGCAAGGGCGGCGGGTTTGGACACGGAATCTTCCTATCGTTTCCAAAGGCGAGTATCAGCCGATTGCCTAGAATATGCTTGCGCAGAGGCCAGCAAGCTAATACAGGATTTAGGAGGAGGCAGGCTATCAGGATATAAAGAGGCCGGTAGAAAGCCTATGCCCGTGAGAAGAAAAATAGCAATTAGCTTAATTCAATTAAATACTTTTTTAGGCGATAATTTTTCTCTTGGTATAGTAAAAAGTATTCTTAGCAGGCTTAATTTTACAGTAAAAAATGTATCCCGGGATAAAATTTTTGTTCTTGTTCCTTGTTCTCGATTTGATATTAAACGAGAGGTTGACATTTATGAGGAATTTGCCCGTATTTATGGCTATGAGAAGATAAGGCCACAGATACCTTTTTTAGTCTCTCAATTAAGAGATACCGGATATCCTCAGGCAGGGCTCTATCAGTTTAAAAACGACTTAAGGAATTTCCTTTCCTTTTTGGGCTTAAGAGAAATAATCACTTATAGTATTGAGGGTGGGCAGGATTTAACTAAACTGGGAGAAAGAAATGCAATAAATATTTTAAATCCTTTACGGGAACAAGAAAATGTTCTTCGTTCAGGTCTCCTTTTAGGGATGATTAAGAGTATAAAATATAATTTAAATCGAGCCAAAAATAACTTACGTTTCTTTGAGCTGGCCAATGTTTATAAAGTTTCCGAAGACGGTTATCAAGAGAAGCCTTGTTTATCTTTGGCGGCTACTGGAGAGGGAGATAATTTTTTCTATCTTAAAGGAGCAATGGAAGAGATCCTGAGATATTTAAATACAAAGGCTTTCCAATTCAAAGAGGCGAGCTTAACTAATTTTACTCATGCTCTAGAGATTATTGTTAATAAAAAGCGCGTAGGTTTTTTGGGAAAGTTGGATGAAAAGATAAAGAAGATGTTTGATTTAAAAGAAAATTTATTTTTTGCACAGTTAGATGTTAGCTTTTTAATGCAAAGCAAAGAAGATAAAAGTTATAAGCCCTTTAGTCCTTATCCGGTTATCTTTCGGGATATAAGCATTGCCTTAAGGAAAGATATAAAGTTTAAGCAGATAGAGAATATTATTAGAGAAAATACAAAAGGTTATCTATCTGGCTACTACATTGTTAGTACTTATCAAGGAAAAGATTTAGATGAGAATCTCACAGCTTTCACTTTAAGGATTTCCTATCAATCTAAAGAAAAAACCTTAACTTCCCATGAAGTAGACTCTCTTCATGGCAGTATAAGAGAAAAATTAAACGAAGCCGAAGGGGTAATCTTGCGTTAGGTTGTTTGAAGGAGAATCCAAAATAGGGTTGACAGAAAGGGTTTAGTAGGATATTATAGTATTCCATGCTTAATAAAGAGAAAAAGAAAAATTTGATTGAGAAATTTAAAGAGCATCCTAAGGATACAGGATCTGCTTCTGTGCAGATTGCTTTGCTTACTGAGAGGATAAAGTATTTAACCGAACATCTCAAAAAACATAAGAAAGATTTTCATACTCGCCGCGGCCTTTTAATGCTTGTTGGGAGGCGCCGCCGTCTCCTTAGCTATCTTAAAAAAGAAGATTCCCAAGGGTACGATGCAATCGTAAAGGAATTCAAGCTTAAATAAAATGGGTATTTCTCTTTCCCTTTCTAGTCTAGGCAGAAATCTTACTTTTTCAACCGGCGATTGGGCCAAGCAGGCTGGGGGCAGTGTTTGTGTTTCTTACGCGGACACAGTAGTTTTTGCCAGCGCCTGCATGTCAAAAGAGCCCAGAAGCAATGGAGACTTCTTGCCTTTATTTGTGGAGTATCAGGAAAAAACTTACGCTATGGGAAAAATTCCCGGAGGTTTTTTTAAAAAGGAAGGAAGGCCTAAGGACAAAGAAATCCTTTCCGCCCGTCTCATTGACCGTTCAATAAGGCCGCTTTTCCCCAAAGGGATGTTTAACGAAATCCAAATAATCGCTATGGTTTTATCCAGCGATGGTGAAAACGACCCTGACGTTTTAGCTATTAACGCGGCAAGCTGCGCCCTTACTATCTCCAACATTCCTTTTTCCGGACCCATAGGAGCGGTAAGAGTTTCTAAAATAGGAGATAAGTTTATTATCAATCCTACTTATCAAGAGAGAAACGATTCTTTTATGGATTTGATAGTAGTGGGAAGAGATGAGGGGATAGTGATGCTTGAAGGGGGGTTGGAGGAAGCAAGCCAAGAGGATTGCTTAGAAGCAATAAAGTTTGCTCATCCCTTTATAAAGGAAATAATTTCTTTGCAAAGAAGCTTAAGGGAAAAAGCTGGTTCGCCCAAAAAAGAGCTACTTTTATCCCAAATGAACGAAGATTTATTTAATTTAGTTAAAGATAGGGCGCGTTTCTGCTTAGAAGAAGCTTATGGCTTAGCAAAAAAAGAAGAGAAAGAAGAAGATATGGAAAAAGCTTTATCTTCTCTTTGCCAGGAGTTAGCGGAAAGTAATCCTCAGGTTTCCTCAGGAGAAATAAAGGAAATTTTTTTCTCTGAGCAGGCCAAGATAGTGCGTAAGAAAATTTTAGAAGAAGAGAAAAGGCCTGATGACAGGGCGTTAGCGGACATTCGTCATATAGAGTGTAAAATAGGAGTGCTTCCTTGCACTCATGGATCGAGCGTTTTCAGCCGCGGCCAGACTCAGGCATTGGCGATAATCACTTTAGGTACAAGCAGTGATGAACAGAGAGTCGAAGCATTAGACGGAGAGAAGTATAAGCACTTTATGCTTCATTATTCTTTTCCACCCTTTAGTGTAGGAGAGATAAAGCCGCTAAGAGGCCCTTCGAGAAGAGATATCGGCCATGGCGCGTTGGCAGAAAAAGCTTTTTTAAATGTAATTCCCTCTAAGGAAGAGTTCCCCTATACTATAAGAGTAGTTTCGGAAATTTTGGAATCTAATGGTTCTTCCAGTATGGCAACGATATGTGCTACATCTTTATCTTTAATGGATGCGGGTGTCCCAATAAGAGAATCTGTAGCCGGGATTGCTATGGGATTAGTTAAGGAAGGGCAAAATTATAAAATTCTTACTGATATCGCTGGAGTAGAAGACCATTATGGCGATATGGATTTTAAGATTGCCGGAACCAAAAAAGGAATAACGGCAATTCAATTAGACATAAAGATAGAAAGCTTGAATTATGAGATAATAGAAGAGGCTTTCGAGAGGGGCCGGCAGGCGCGCATGATTATTTTAGAAAAGATGGACGAAGTCTTATCTTTACCTCGCGAGATTATTTCTCAATACGCGCCCAAGATAAAGTCATTTAAAATAGATCCCGAAAAAATAGGAAGTGTTATTGGCCCGGGAGGGAAAATTATAAGGAGGCTTTCTCGGGAAAATAATGTTACCATAGATATTGAGGATGATGGAGGAGTTGTTTCAGTAGGAGCTAGGACCCAGGCTGATTTAGATAAGGTAGTAAATCAAATTATTAATTTAACTAAGGATATAGAAGTAGGAGAAATTTATGAGGTTAAGGTTGTACGTCTAGCCAATTTCGGCGCCTTTTGCGAAATTCTTCCCGGGAAACAGGGCCTGATTCATGTATCAGAAGTTTCTGATACATTCATAAAAGATGTAGGGGAGTTTTTGAAGGAAGGCGATTTAGTAAGGGCTAAAGTTGTTAATATAGATAATCAAGGAAAAATTGCATTGAGCATAAAGCGTGCACAAAATGCCCCTCCTGCCGGCTAAAGCTGCTAATTTTTGTAAATCAACATTTGAATGTGCGTAAATTCAGGTACATATGAAGAATCTTTCTTCAGTTTTGAAGAGCGTCGTCCTCTTTTTTATTTCTCTTCTAATTACTTTAAGCCTAATTTCTTTTACTCCCAGAGATATTACCTTTCTTAGCGCCTCAGCTTCAAAAACAATTCATAATCTTATAGGTGCCGGCGGGGCATACTTAGGTTTTTTTCTCTTTTTTATCTTCGGCTATGCTTGCTATTTTCTCCCTTTTTACTTTTTTTTCTCAGGGTTGGATAAGTTAAGGATTTTGCGTTTCTCCGGCTTAGGGAGAAATAAAATCATCAACACAATTTCTTTTCTTTTTTTTATTATTTTTCTTTCTGTCTTTATTGGCCTTTTTCCCGCAGAGGAAACAGAAGCATTTAAGTCTTCCGGGGCAATAGGTTTTTTTCTTGCCGGATTTTTTAAGAAGTATTTAGGCTTCTGTGGTGCTGTAATTGTTGTTTCTTTTGTCCTCGTGGTAAATTCTCTTTTACTTTTTGGATTTTTTTTCGCAGATTTATTTGGAGGGGTAAAATTTTTAGCTAGAACAATAGTTGATTTTCTAAGGAGATTAGAAAGAAAAGTTCCTCGCAAAGACTCCTTTAAGGATAAAGTTTTAAAGCCGCAAAAAGTTAGAGAAGCAAGTTATGAAAAAGAAATAAAACCCCAAATAAAAGTTTATACTCCCAAGATTAGTATTCCTTCCCAAGTTTCTTCTGTAGTTAGAGGGGAGCCCGGTTTTGAGCTCAAGGCGGCTTCAAGTAAAGATAAAATTATGGACAAGGAAGCAGCCAAGAAGAAGATGGAAGATTTGGAGAGCAAAGCGCAGAAGGGATTTAATCCCCATACTTATAAATTACCTTCCTTGGAGATTTTAAAGGTTCCAACTCATTCTGATTGCCGTCAGACAAAAGAAGAAATCCATGTAAGCATTAAAAATTTAGAAGAGACTCTTTCTGATTTTGGGGTGGAGGCGAGAGTAACGAGCGTGCAAAAAGGGCCGGTAGTAACGATGTATGAGATGCAGCCACAAGCAGGAGTAAAGATTCAAAAGATTTCCGCGTTAGCGGACGATATTGCCTTAGCAATGAAATCCTGCGGTGTGCGTATTGTTGCCCCTCTTCCCGGCCGTGGCACAATAGGAGTGGAAATCCCCAATGAAAAAAAACAATTAGTTTTTTTAAGAGAAGTTTTGGAAGAGAAAGTATTTATTAATTCAACTTCTAAATTAACCCTATCGATTGGCAAAGATGTTTCCGGTAATCCAGTAATCGCCGACCTTAAAGAAATGCCGCATTTATTGATTGCGGGAGCTACAGGGGCAGGGAAAACAGTATGTGTTAATTCTTTAATTTCCTCTATTCTTTTTAAGTCAAGGCCCGATGAAGTTAAATTTATCCTCATTGACCCAAAAATGGTAGAGCTTGCCTGTTTTGCCGGCATTCCTCATCTAATTCATCCCATTATTTCTGAAGCGAAAAAAGCTTTTATCGCTTTGAATTGGGCAGTAGGGGAGATGGAAAGGCGTTACCGTTTATTGGCAGCCAAAGGCGTAAGAAATATAGATATGTATAATAAAAGCGGGGATAAGCTTCCGTTTATTATAATTATTGTTGATGAGCTTGCCGACCTTATGATTGTAGCACGGGAGAGCATTGAGACGGCGATTCAGCGCTTAGCCCAGCTATCCCGCGCGGTAGGAATCCATCTTGTTCTTGCTACACAGCGGCCGTCAGTAGATGTAATTACAGGGATAATTAAGGCAAATTTTCCTGCCCGAATTTCTTTTAAGGTATCCTCCAGAGTAGATTCGCGTACAGTTTTAGACAATATGGGGGCAGAGAAGCTTTTGGGTATGGGGGATTTGTTATTTTTGAAGCCGGGGGCGATGAAATTAATTCGTGCCCAGGGAACCTTTATTGATGATGAAGATATAGAAAACCTTACTAATTTTATAAGGGCGCAAGGCGGTCCGATTTTCGAAGAAGGGATTGCTGAAGAAGAAAAGAAAAGAGCATTGAATATCGAGGATGATGAATTGTATGATGAGGCAGTAGAAGTTATTTTAAGAGTCCGCCAGGCTTCGGCTTCAATGTTACAGAGAAGATTAAGCGTAGGCTACACCCGTGCCGCCCGTCTGCTTGATTTAATGGAGCAGAAAGGTGTGGTTGGGCCTTTTTGCGGCAGCAAGGCAAGAGAAATTTTAGTTGATGCGGAAAAGTTTCTTGCAGTAGAGGAAAGTATCTAGCCCAACAGGCCCAGGGTCTGTTGAGTAGTCAGCATAAGTCAAGGTTAAAAAAATGGATAGGTTAGAAGAGTTTGGTCTTAAGTTAAAAGAAAAGAGAAAAGAGCTGGGTTTGCAGCTTGAGGAAGTAGTAGAAAAAACTAAGTTGCACCCTTCAGTAATAAAAGATATCGAAGGTGGTAATTTAAGCAAGATGAGCCCCATTTATCTTAAAGGGTTTATAAAAATCTATGCTTCTTTTTTAGGTATGGAAACCGACGAAGTTTTAGGGAAAATTTCGTCTCCTAAAACATTTGGCCGGGACAAAAATTCTCCCGAAGTAAAGGAAGAAACAGAGAAAAAACCGGCAAGAAAGCAAATTTCCCTTAAGGCTAAAAAAATCATTATTTTTTCTCTTTTGGCGGCGGTTTTTTTATACAGCTTGGTTGTCGTCGTTCGCTTTATAGCCAAAACGGCCTCTCGAATGGTTAGAAGTAGCGTAAAGAGTGATGAGAAAATTAACTCTCAACTCCCTCCCGTAAACCCCGTTAGAGAAAATCACCGATTGAAATCGGCGGACCTCTCTAACGAGGTAAATATTAACTCCGAAGAAATAATTACGTCTTTAACCGCTAAGAAAGATTGTTTTTTAAGGATAAGGGTTGATGGAAAATTGCTTTTTGAGGGGATTTTAAAAAAGGGAATGAAAGAAACATGGAAGGCAGATAAAGAAATGGAATTAAAGATAAGTGATGCTTCGGCAGTTTACTTAGAGGTAAACGGCAAGCCGCTGCCCCACTTAACCTCAATGCGCAAACCAATAAAAAGTCTCAAAATAACCCATAGCGGCATCTCCGTTGAGAAATAATAAATTCAGTCTCCTGTTAGCTGTAAGTGATTATGTTTAGGAAAACTCTATCGGTAATTTCTCTTGGTTGTTTTCGCAATACTGTAGATTGCGAAATCGTAGTAAGTAGATTTTTAGATGAAGGCTACATCTTAAAAGATAATTATGGAAGCGTAGATCTTCTTATTGTAAATACCTGTGGATTTATTGATAAGGCTAAGATAGAGTCCCTGGAAGTTATTAAAGAAGCAGTAGATTTAAAGAAGAAGGGAAGGGTTAAGAAGCTTTTAGTTTTCGGTTGTCTTATAGAAAGATATCGTAAAGATTTAGAGAAAATTTTTCCTCAAGTAGACCAATGGCAGGGGGTAGAGAGCTTCCGCCAAAAATTTACCAAACGAGCTAAATTGTCGCCTCCGTATGTAGATTTTTTAAAAATATGCGAGGGGTGTTTTAATAAGTGTAGCTATTGCGCCATACCCTTGATAAAAGGAGCGCTTAGGAGTAAACCCAAAAAAGAAGTTCTTAAGGAGGCAAAGTTTTTAGATAAAAACGGCATAAAGGAATTAAATATTATTGGCCAGGACATTACTAGCTGGGGTAAAGATTTAAAAGAAAAGGGAGATTTAACCGCGCTTATTAAAAGTATCCTGAAGGAAACGAAAAATATAAGGTGGATAAGGTTAATCTATACCCACCCTAAGCATGTCTCTAGTTCCCTCTTAGATTTAATAGCAAAGAGCGAAAGAATTTGTAAATATATTGATTTGCCTATTCAGCATATAAATGATAGAATTTTAAAGCTGATGAATAGGGGTGTGACTAAGAAAGAAATCGTAGATTTAATTAAAAAGATAAGAGAAAAAATTCCTGACTGTACGATTAGGACGTCTTTAATCGCCGGTTTTCCCACAGAAGAAGAAAAGGAATTTGAAGAACTCCTTAATTTTTTAAAGAAGATAAAGTTTGAGAAATTAGGGGTATTTATTTATTCTCGTGAAGAAAATACTCCAGCTTATAATTTATCCCCTCAGGTGCATTATCGCATAAAATTTAGGAGATTTCAGCAAATTTTGGCTTTACAGAGAGATATCGCCAAAACAGCCAACGAGAGGTTTTTAGGAAGGGAAGTGGACGTTCTCGTAGAAGAGAAACAGAAAGATATGTTTATAGGCAGATCCCAATATGATGCTTACGAAGTTGATGGAGCCGTATTTTTAAAGAAAAAGGGGTTAAGAATAGGCGAATTTTATAATGCGAAGATAGTCGATGCCTATGACTATGATCTTGTTGGAATTTAAAAATAGATAAAAATGCCCGCCTGCCTGCCGGCAGGCCTGCCAAAGTGAAACAGCGGACAGGCAAAATGTCAAATTAGCTTTTAACTTTTTAGGATTAAGCTGAAAGCTAACAGCTTAATAAATATGAATATCGCCAATAAACTTACCTTTTTACGTATTATTTTAGCTTTTGTCTGTATGGGTTTTATTTTAAAAAACACTTTTATTTCTCTATTATTCGCTTTCGTCATTTTTATTCTTGCTTCTTTAACCGATTTCTTGGATGGTTTTTTAGCAAGGAAGAAAGAGTTGGTTTCTGATTTAGGTAAGCTCCTGGATCCAATAGCCGATAAGATACTCGTCCTAGGGGTTTTTCTTGCTTTTTTAGAGCTAGGGATTATAAATGTTTGGATGGTAATTGCGATTATGATCAGGGAATTTATTATTACCAGCCTAAGGCTGTACAGTTTAAGGAAAAAAGTTATTTTAGAAGCAAAAAGACCAGGAAAACATAAAACCTTTTCTCAGATTACGGGAATTGTTATAATATTTATCGCCCTTATTATAAGTAAAAAATTTCCTCAAAGTAAATTTAGTATAGTTTTTCAGGATAGATTTTTACCTTTGATTATGTGGTACATAGTTATAATTACTATATACTCGGGAATACATTATTTATGGATAAACCGAAAGGCAATAAAGACTTATTGAGTCAATTCTGCGTAGTTTTGACTACCTGTTTTGGAATAGGATATACTGTTTCTTGGGGAGGAGGCACGATAGCGTCCCTGGTGGGCCTTTTTTTATATATAACTATAAAAAGTCAGGCCGCCTTTTTTGTTCTAACTATAATAATATTAATTTTAGGGTTTTCTCTTTCAGGGAGAGCAGAAGCCATTTTTAAAGAAAAAGATTCTAAAAAAATTGTAATAGATGATTTGGGCGGAATGATGGTAAGTTTTCTTTTTATCCCTAAGCATCCGGGGTTTCTTTTAGCTACTTTTTTCCTTTTTCGAGCTATAGATTGTTTGAAAATTTATCCTATAAATAAGATAGAGAAGTTGCCAAAAGGTGCCGGGGTGGTGGGCGATGATTTATTAGCAGGAGTCTACACCAATATTTTAATGCAGATCTTTAGAATTATTTTTAGAAATATTCTATGAAAGTAGACTAAGTATGTAGTTGATTTATGCTTAAGTTTCTATATAATATTTTTAGAGATGCTTGATAAAAAAATATACACATAGTGATATTATGATATAATAAATATCATGCGAGGAAGATTAAAAATTAAAAGTATTTACCTCTTTGTTCTATTTTTGGTTGTTTTTGTTTTCTCTTCTTTTGCTTACGATTTAGAAGAAGAGTTAAACTCTAACTTAGAGCATCTGGAGAAAGCAACAGAAGAGAAAAATCTTCGTATAAAGTCTTTAGAGAAGGAAGTTTCCCGCCTCAAGGGAGAAAAAGAAGAACTCTCTCTTTTTTTAAAAGAAAAATATAAAATCATCGCTAAGCTTACTTCCCAATTGAACACTTTCTCCCAGAATCAAGCTCAGCTCAAAGGAAAAGCGGAAATAGAAAAAGATAGACAACAATTGATAGAAGAGTTCAGCAATAAAGAAGAGGAATTGAAACAGCAAGTCCAAACCCTCACCTTTCAACTGAACGCTTCCTCTCAGAACCAAGCTCAGCTTAATGATAAAATAGCTGAGATAGAAGAAGATAAACAACAATTAACGCAGCAGTTCAGCGCTAAAGAAGAGAGTTTAAGAGAAGAAATCCAAACCATCGCTGAGACTTATCAGGAAAAAGAAAACCAGCTATTCAAAGATAAGGAAACCTTGACTCAGGATTTTGAAGCTAAACTAACAGACTCCCGCAAGGAGAATGAAAACCTGCGGGCGGATATAGCCCAGTCTAAAGGAGACAATCAAAAATTAAAAGGTCAGCTAAGCCTTAAGGATGTTCAAATTCAGAGTATAGAAGAGAAAGTCAATAAAGAAAGAGAAATCCGTATCCTTAACCTAACCGAAAAAGACAACACCATCCAAACCTTAACCTCCCAACTAGATACTTCCTCCCAAAATCAAACTCAGCTTAATGATAAAATAGCTGAGATAGAAGAAGATAAACTACAATTAATACAGCAGTTCAGCGCTAAAGAAGAGAGTTTAAGAGAAGAAATCCAAACCCGCGCTAAGGCCTACCAAGAAAAAGAAAAGGAGTTTACCCGCCAGATAGAGAAAAAAGGTGAAATCATTCAGGGCTTAGAAGCAAAACTTAAAACTAAGCCTTTACTTAAATACAAAAAACAAGTCAAAGAGCTAACAGGGCGATTGAAAGAAAGTGAGCTTTGCGCGAATAAAGATATCCAAGCATTAAAGGATCAGTTAAGAGGAGAGGAAAAAGAAAGGCAGACGATAGGAGCAGAATTCAGTAAAGAAAAAGAAAATCTTACTCGCCAGATAGAAAAAAAGGATAAAGCCATTGGAAGCTTAGAAGCAAAGATCAGAAGTTATACTAAGAAAAAACTGCTGCAGCAATTACGCGCTAAAGATGCTCAATTGGTAAAACTGCAAGAGAAGCTAAAAGAAAAAGAAGCAGGGGGACTTGAGGAAAAAGAGAAACTCTTGAAAGGATTAGAGTTTAAAGATAACGAAGTAAAAGAGTTAAAGAGAACGATTAAAAATGCCCTTGACCGCATAGAGGGATTGCCCTAAGATAAATCACTCTCCTCCTAGAATGGCACCTTTCTTTAAAAAACTTAAAGGTTTTATCTCACCCCTTGTATGGGCGGGTTTCACCGTTATTGAAGTTATAATGGTGATAGTAATTGTAGCTATTTTGGTCATTTTGGCAATTCCCCGCTTTGAGGCATTTTATGCAATAAAGCTGGAAGGCGCGGTTAGAAAGGTGGTTGAGAATATAAGGTATGTGCAGCAGTTAGCTATTTCGAAACACAACGATTGCCGTATAGAGTTTGATGCCGCGGATGATAGTTATCAAGCCTGCTATTGTAACGAAGCTGATGGGCAGTGCGATGCAGGAGCCTGCGGAGACACAAATTGGTCAGCAATCATCGATCCTTTTAGCCGCCTCGGTCTTAGTGTTGATTTTACTATCCATAATCAATATAAAGGAGTAGATATCAGCAGTCCTGATTTTGGAGGGACAAATACTTTAAGATTCGACTGGCAGGGTATTCCTCAAAATAGCACCAGGAGTAATCTTACAACTTCCGGCTCAGTTAGTTTTTCTTATCATAATAACAGCCGTACTGTCTATGTTGAGCCAAATACAGGTTTAGTAAAGAGAGAATAATGAAGAAAAAGGCAATAACTCTTATTGAAATGATTGCTGTAATTGTAGTTTTAGCTATAGCTATACCCACATTGTCAATAATGTTAGTAAATGCCAGTTGGAGCTCGGCCCGCTCAGAGGCTTTGGCTGACGCTGCCATTTATGCCCAGGAGTTGGTAGAGGATATAAAGTCAGAGCAATTTGATGAAAATAATAGTTCACCTTGGAGTTCTACTCTTGGTGTAGATAGCGCAGAAAGCAGCAGCGATAGGACTACTTTTGATGATGTGGATGATTTCGTCGGCTGTACAGATATTTCAGTTACTACTCCTGCCACTGGTTTCAGCCGCTGGGCAAGCATAGATTATGTTGAACTCAGCGGGACTACTTGGCAGGCTGCAGCTTCACCTCCTACGGATTATAAGCGAATAACGGTAACTGTATCAAGAAATGGTTTAGTTGATAATGTTAGTTTGGTAACGATTGTAGCTGTTAATTAATCAGGCGTTTTGTGAATTATGCCAGTGGCGCAACTTCAGATGATGCCGATACGTTAAGTGAAATATTACTCGCCACCGAGCTTTTTTAAAAATAAGAAGGAGAATTAAATACATTATGAGAAAAATTAAAATGAGTGTGCCAAGTAAAGCTCTTTGATTTGTTGTCGGTGAAAATCCGAACTGGATAATGGTAAGCCGCCAATCCAGCAACCAAAACTTGCTTATGTTTTAGTAATGGAACATAAGAAGCCAAGATGAGGGAGTAACT
>JAHJHM010000137.1 GCA_018823915.1 Candidatus Omnitrophota bacterium | reverse complement strand
TTCTCTAACTGAGTTGATAGAAAGAATAGATGAGTTTTATTCTCATGGTGAAAATATCAACATCGCTATTCCCTACATTTTTTCCATAATAAGGAATCAGTTGGCAGAAGTAAACCCTGGCACAATAGATGAATATATAAAATACCTTCGTAATATTTTTGATAAAGGTTATACAGAAAACGAAGAGGATAAGGCCCCTCCTTTAAAGGTATTAGGAGGGTCTCTGCGGCCTGTGGATAAGGCCCTTCCTTCAAATGTATCAGGAAGGCCCCTGCGGCCTATGGATAAGACCCCTCCTTCAAAGGTATCAGGAGGGTCTACTTGTGCCCGTAAGGGTATCCCCATGGATAAGATTGTAGAAGACGCGGTAAGTGATTAATAGCCAAAAAGGGTATGGTTTGGAAGGTAAAATATAGGAGGATATAATGGACAGAAAAACCATTTATTTCATTCTTAGTTGCTTTGTTATTATTGCGGCCGGCCACTTATTTTTTAAACTAGGGAGTTTGTTGGAAACAAACGCGAGAGAAGAAGGAGAACAAATAAGAATGAAACATAAATTGATAAGTTCTTTGTTGTCTGAAGGAATGGAAATTTCCCAAGATAAATTAGATTCAGAACAAAAGACAAAAAAGGTACTCAATACGCCTCACGTAGTAGATTCTTTATTGGCAGAAACCTTAGAAGATAGATAGTTTGCGTTAAAGGAGTGCCTACACGCGCTTGCTTTTTGGCAGGCAGGTTGATTTATGAAAATTGCGCCCGTGGCCCAATTGGATAGGGCGTTTGGCTACGGAAGCGAACAAGGCCAATCTGAAAAACCTAATTAGGATAAAGAAAATCAAGCCAGTCAATGATTTCTCCCGATTTCTTCATTTTATCTATTTGTATGATTTCATAGGTTTTTAGCTCACCTATAGACACTATTTGGACACCAGCGCCCAAAGCCTTTCGGGGTATAGGGTGGGGGTATGTGTTTAGTGGGTGTCTATGATTTACTTACGGCTGTGGTTTTTTCAAAGTTGATTTATTCAATGGAGTCCCGCCAAAAATTAGTAGCAGGAAAATTTACAAAACTACTACCCTACCATCCAGTCTACATTAATTTCTATATTATTTTCTTTGACGCTTTTATATAGTGGTAGTAAAATATAGATGTTCTCTATAAGAAAAGACGGGAAATCGTTGAGAAGATATGTTATAGTAGATATGGAGGTGAAGTAGAATGGTAAAAACTTTGATTAAAAGCACAAAATATGATGGTAAGTATGTTGCATTAGAAGATTTTGATAGTCATAAAGTCGTTGGGGATGGGAAAACTCCCCGGGAAGCGTATGATAAAGCTATTGCTAAAGGATATCTTGAACCTGTCATAGTTTTTGCTCCGATAAAAGGAAGAATACAGATTTACTAATGAATATAGATAATTATCCCTTCATCCGAATCAGCCCTGATGATATTCCTCGCGCAGCTTTACCATTAACTGTTATAAATCCACATACAGAGAAAAAAGTAAAAACATACGGTATAATTGATACAGGAGCAGACGAATGCGCTTTCCCTGCCGAGTATGCTTATATCCTCGGACATAATCTACAGGAAGGTTATCCCAAGAGTATAGATACAGGCAATGGGGAAACAACTGCTTACTCGCATACTGTTTCTATTCGGATTTATGACTTTACTATTGAAAATGCGCTAATAGACTTTTTACCGAATTTAAACATACCTTTACTCGGCGTGAAAAGTTTTTTAAGCAACTTTCACCTAACTATAGATTACCCCAAATGTTTATTTTCCTTGAAATATACACGCAAAAAATAAACCTTACCTGATTAAAAATCCAAATCAGAAATCCAGCAATTTTGACAGGGAAACATTGAAGGCTTTGGCGAGTTTCTCTAATACATTTAGGGTAGGAGACGAAGGGCTTTTGCCCTCAAGACGTTGAACATACTTGTAATCTATATCTGCCAAATGAGCGAGTTCTTCTTGGGTTAGTTTCTTCTTTTTTCGTAAGTCTTTTAACCTCTTTGCGAATCTGACATTGATATTATTCATATATTAATTCTCTCACAATAAATCTATTGTTTACACCGAACATAGTCGGTGTTAGAATAATTATAGATGAGGATAAAGAACCCTCTATTTAGTGTATATTATTTTCATATTGGCATCTCGGCGTCAGGGGGATATATTAACCAATAGAGTATGAAGATGTGGATGAATGAAGGTAAAATAGGCTAAATTTATAAAGCAACTCTCAAGATAAGTGGGTTGCTTTTTTGGTTTGAGGAGGATGGCGATTATGATACATCCAGAATATGATATATTACGTAACAAGCAGGATAAGTTAGAAAAACATACTGCGTGGGGATGGTATTTAGGTATAATGTTAACCTTTATTCCCGGTTTAAATATTATAGGTGTAATAATTATGTCTTATTATTTGGAAAAGGTGAGAAAAGTTAGTTTACTATATGGATATTATTCTGGGAAGATAGATGGATTGGCACAGTCAGATTATGAGTTTAATAAAATAAAGGATGGTAGATTAGACTAATTATTACAGTTTTCTGCGAAAGGATGAATAAAAAACAATTAATAATTGCGTGGGTAATTAGAATGAAAAGGGGGATTTATGGTACGGTTAATTGTTAATATTTTAATAATAGGATTTTGGTTTTTAATGGTAAAAATGTTCAGCTTAGGAAAAGAGGCAGCGACCATTTTGCTTTTTATTTTTTGTTTTGCAACTTATATGGATAAAAGATTAAGCGAGTTAAATGAAAAGATAGATAAACTTAATGATAAAATTAACGAATTACGAAAATGAATAAAAAACAATTAATAGTTGCTTGGGTGATGTAGTATGAAGATTAAAAAGATTAAGCGGGTAATTGCGAGAGAAGGAGAAAAAATGAAAAAAGCGATGATTCTTTCAATCTTTCTTATTGGAGCAGGAGTTAGCTATTATTTCTTTTTCTTACTCCCCTCCCAAATAGAACATAAGTTAGTATTGGAATGTAGGAAACTTGGGGAGAAATATGGCGAAAACCACATATCGCCATTTTGTTCTGAGCCAGAATTTTACTATAATCCAAAATTAAAAAAGTGTTTCTATTATTATAGCTGTATGACGGAATCATCAAGGCGGGCATTTATAATAGACCTTTATACCAATAAAAGAGATGACGGGTATATGATAGGTTTACGAAATCTGTCCCAAGAAGAAGTAGATAAAAGAAATGAATTTGAAGATAAGAAACGCAAATTATTTAACGAAAAATAACTATGCAAAAACGTTACCATATCTCCGAAGTAATCAAAATCTTAGGTATATCCAGAAAGACCTTGTATTTTTGGGAGGAAGCCAAGAAAATCCCTAAGACCAGAAGAGACCCGATGTCTAAATATAGATATTGGACAGAGCAGGATATTAAAAGGTTGAAGAGGATAACGAATAGATAGTAGGACAATCTTTGAATAAAGGGGTTGCCTTTTTTGGTTAAGTAGGAGATTTATGTGGCATTACCTCGGAGGTTTTCTTATACAATTATTTCAAAATATAAAAGAATCTCTTAATGCTTCCGAGAGTAATGATAATAATAAATATTATAGTACTTATGAAGAGTTTCTGGATAGTTGGTTAATAAATATTGAACCAAAGTATAGATTAGATAAGGGGTATCCAAGGGATTGGCAAGTAAGAAGACAGTATGTCATAAAGAAGGAAAGATTTAGGTGTAGGGGGGTGTTGTAAGCAATTAAGGGCGTATTTTAATAATAGCGATAATTGGGAAAGGGATTTGCTTAGAAGAAATCCTGAAATTACGCAGGGGAAATTTAAATGGATTTTTAGATATGCCTGGATAGTTAAAGAAGCTTATTTACATCATATAATTCCTATTAGTAAGGGTGGTGACCATAGTTTAGATAATTTAGCTCTACTTTGTGGGAGATGTCATTCTTCGCAAGAAGGAGTAGGACACAAGGCAATTTTAAAACAAATTAACATTCGGAATTTATATATTGGAAAAAATGCAAAAATGAAAAAAGCACGAAGGGAGCATAAGTGTAATATCTGTGGGAAAGTTATTATATCTGGGAGAGAATATTATGGTGGCAATTGGGATAAGGTATGTTTAGAATGTTATGGAGAGATTAAAGATAAAAGAAGGAAAAATGAATAAAAAACAATTGATAGTTGCTTGGGAGTGTGCGGAGTTATTAACCATTTACCAGGGGGGTGTGTTATGGGAAAAATATCAAAAGTAGTAGTAATTTGTATCAGCGTAGTTTCGTGTTCTGCTTTAATTGGGTGTGCAACTATTTTCAAGGAAAAAACTGCTGAAATTTTCTTTACTTCAGAGCCAAAGGGTGCTACGGTTTTCATTGATAACATACCAATGGGAAAAACACCTACCAAACTTGAACTTAGTGATAAAGAACCCGCAAAGGTTTTGTTCCATAAAGATGGCTATGAAGATAAGGGGCATATTGTCCCTACGCACGTTCCTCTGAAATGGGCATTAGGCAGTATTTTTCCTGTCGGTTGGATTGGAGTTATCGTAGATGCTTGCACGGGTAATTGGCGTGCACTTAAAGAAAAAGAAGTTCACATAAAATTAGACTCTATAGAGAATACAACAAAGAATAAATAAGAAGTTCTAAGAAGTAAGAGTTTTGTTAGATGTTCAAAGGATAAAATAAGCTGTGTATTATAGATAAAAAAGGATTGAGGATGAGAAAAGTAATTAGTCTATTGATGTTGACGGTATTGATTAGCGGGTGTGCAACATTAGAAGGACAATTTAGGGTACGAATTTGATGAAATTGAGGTCATTGAGGCCGGCGACGTTTAAATATTACAGGGCAAGGATAAACATTTTTGGCTTTGATTTGGTAGGGTAGCCTTGTCGCCTCTTCCTTACAAGCTTTCTTCATCTTCGTTCCTGTAGGGGTGAAGATATGCTAATACTAGGGAGGTGGTAATATGATAGAAATAGCTTTCTTTGTAGTTCTTATAATTTCATTCGTAATAGGAGCACGGGAATCATTCTTCAACACCCGTGCCTACAGGCGTCTTAGCTCGAGAAAGCAACGTAGCCAATAACTAGGGAGGTGGTGAAATGATTGAACTTATGGAATATCTTTCAAAGATAACAAAAAATCTTCTTAGTAGAGGTATAGGAATTTTGCTTGCTATTTGCTTTGTAGGTTTCTTTGCGTTTGCTTTTATAAAGCACAATGGGTTGAATTTTGTAATTCCTTTGGGGGGATTGTTTTTCCTTATTTTGCTATATTTTGCTCACAAGAAATAATTACTTACCTATCTTTCTTAACTTTCTTAGCTTAGGTTTACCGGAACTTCTCAATAGGTTTTTTTTAATACTGATTGAAGTGATAACCGCATTGAAACCTTAAGGTTGTTTCCTAACAATCAAGCACATTTAAAGTTTCATAGGGAGGTAGCGAGATGACTACTTTTCAGATACTAATGCTCATACTGATGATTTTTATATTTTGTAGCTCATCTTAAACACCACCGATTTCAAAGTCCTTTATTTATAAGCAGTTTTAAGCTTTCCATAAACGTAGTGCCACAACTTTCTCTTCGCAAAATTTTAGTGCCCGGCTGTTACCCCGCCTGAATATTAGGCGGTAAAGCTA
>JAHJHM010000136.1 GCA_018823915.1 Candidatus Omnitrophota bacterium | reverse complement strand
TCAATATTTGATTCATAACACTCTGCAGGACAAACGATTAAATAAAGCGTCTTGTTAATTCACTCTTCCTGCCCCGAATACGGTCAATCGCAATAATCATAAGTAAGTTTTGTTTCCAATTTTTGCTTCAGAAAGTTTAGGCGGCTTTAAAAAAAGAAGCGTAATTATACCGCCGCACAAAGATAATATTCCCGCGGCAATAAAGGCAACTGAATAACTTCCTGTTATATCATAAACCACTCCACCAAGCCAGGGCCCGGCAAAACAACCAGCTCCATAACCTATGAATACTAACCCGTAGTTGGTTCCAAAGTCTTTTATCCCAAAAAAATCTCCTGTAGCTGCGGGATATACCGCCAGGAAACCTCCAAAGCAGAACCCGACAATTCCTGCTGCCGTATAAAGCGCAAAAAGTATCGTCATATATGGCAAGAGGATCATCCCCAGCGCCATAAGAAGAAAAAGTACGCCTAAAGTGTTCGTTCTTCCGATTTTATCGGAAAGCGCACCAAATACTATTCTTCCCAGGCCGTTGGCAATAGCCAATACAGTTATCGTGAAGGCTGCCTGTATTAGTGTATAACCGGCATCATTGGCAAATGCGCTTATGTGTCCAACTGCCATCATCCCCGCCACCATTGCTATAAAATAAGTAACAAACATTAATCTAAACGTTGTTGTCTTTAGCATTTGTCTTGGAGAAAAATCATTAGCGATGATTTTAAACCCTGTTTCTTTTTGCGCTGCCCATCCTGGCGGTCTCCAATTGGCAGGGGGTGTTTTCAGAAGCTGTGCCGCTCCTATGATAATTACTCCAAAACCGGCGCCATAGATGAGCATGGTCGTTCTCCAGCCATACAATTCAATGAACCGTACTGCCAAAGGCGCAAGAAATGCTGCCCCAAAGCCAAAGCCAAAAATAATTATACCTGTAACTAAACCTCTCTTGTCCGGAAACCACTTTATTCCCGTAGATATCGCCGGTAGATAGCCAAGGCCTGTGCCAATGCCTGCTAGCACACCATAGCTAAGATATAACCACCAAAGGGAGTTTGTCCAATATGCCAGAACCCAGCCCAAACATACAAAAACTCCGCCGGCGCTGGCGGTAATTCTTGGCCCGTATTTTTTTTCTAATATGCCTCCAACCACCATAAAAACAGAAAACACCAACAACAATATTGACACCGCCAAAGACGTTTCTCCTCTGCCCCAGCCGAATTCTTTGGCTATGGGCATAAGAAATACTCCCCAGGCATAGGCCACTCCAAGGCACATAATTATTAATACTCCACCTATTACCACAAGCCAGCGATGTTCTATCTTTTCTTCAGTCATATCTTCCTCTTTTGGCAGAAAAACTTCTTTGCATCTTCCGCCCGCTGAATAGCATCTGAGACAAATTCAGCCAATACAGTAATGTGCCCGATTTTTCTTCCTGTTCTTATCTCCTTTTTTCCGTAAAGATGTAAGTTTGCCCCGTCAATTTTTAAAACTTTATCAATCCATGAAAATTTATTCTTCTTGCAAATCATGTCATCTCCCAAGATATTAAGCATTACTGCCGGCGATAATAATTTGGTTGAGCCTAAAGGCAATCCGCAAATTGCCCTTATGTGCTGTTCAAACTGCGAAGTATAACAGGCATCAATGGTATAGTGCCCGGAATTATGCACCCGCGGAGCAATTTCATTAACCAGAATTGTTTCATTTTTAAGTAAAAACATCTCCACCCCAATTGTGCCGACTGCTTCTAACCCTTCTGCGACTGTTTTAGCAATACTATCAGCTTTTTTTGCCGCGTCGCTGGATATCCTGGCGGGAACAATAGTCATAGAAAGAATATTGCCGTGATGAATGTTTTCGGATACTGGAAAAGTCTTTAGATCTCCATATTTCCCTCGGACACAGATGACGGAAATCTCTTTGGCAAAGGGAACAAACTTCTCCCATATCAAAGAACGAGGAGAAAAGTCAGAAAGAATACTTTCTACGTCTTTTCTATTTCTTAAAATTACCTGTCCTTTTCCGTCATACCCGCCGATAGAAGTCTTAAGCGCTGCCGGTAGACCAATCTTTAGCAAGGCTTTTTCCAAATCAGAGGCCTTTTCTATAGCCTGAAAATCAGCAGTCAAAATGCCTACGCTTCTTAAAAATTCTTTCTCCTTTATTCTATTTTGTGTGAGCCTTAAAACTTTTGAAAAGGGAAAAACAGAAAACCCCTGCTCCTCTAAATATTCCACTGTTTTCACGGGGATATTTTCAAATTCGTAAGTTACAACATCGGCTTTTTTAGCTAACTTCAAGGATCGAATCTTGTCGCTAAATTCAGCCGCAATCTGTTCATCACATACCTGAGCGCAGGGACAGTTTGGCGTAGGGTCTAATACTATAACCTTATAGCCCATTTTTTTGGCTTCCAGAGCAAGCATTTTTCCTAATTGGCCACCTCCGAGGATGCCGATAGTTGAAGGCGGATATATCTTTTTATCTTTCATTCTTCTTCAACCTCTCTGCCTTTTCTTCAACTTCTTTAGCCAGTCTTTCTTTATAATTTTTAACCTTTTCTCGTATTTCTGGATATTTTATGCCTAATATTTGGGCAGATAGAATACCGGCATTTCTTGCCCCGTCTTTACCAATTGCCATAGTAGCAACTGGAACCCCTTTTGGCATCTGGACAATAGATAAAAGCGAATCCACTCCTTTAAGGATACGAGATTCAATAGGAACACCGATAACAGGAAGAACGGTATTTGCCGCAGTCATTCCCGGCAGATGTGCCGCTCCTCCGGCTCCGGCAATAATTACCTCTAAACCCCGCTTGACTGCAGAAGTTGCATATTCATACATCCTCTGAGGCGTGCGATGAGCTGAAATAATGTTTATCTCATGCGGTATATCGAATTCCGCAAGAATCCTGGCTGTTTCTTTCATCGCCTCTAAATCAGAATCACTTCCCATAATAATTCCCACCAAAATCTTTTTATCCATTCTTGCTATCCTCCTGTTTGTATCCTTTAACTAAATCAGGCTGCCCTCATCAATATCTGCTAAATGAATTGGCAACTGTCAACTATAAAAAATATTTCTTTATCAGTTAAGCAAGATTTTATATGAGTTGACTCCTTTTCATTTTAACGAGTAATTCAAAATCGACCAGCGCATAAACAAGTTTACCGTTACGATGAAGCAGCAGGTTATCCCCCCGGCGTTTACGGAGAATAAAATGCCTTGGTTTATTATCAAGCACATGGAATCCTTTCTGTTTAAGCTCATTATGCACACGTATGGTTAATGCCCGCAATTCACGCTCATCAAGTAATCCCTGACTGCATAATTCAGCGGCGTTTTCTCCCTTTACCCAGCCGAACAGAAGTATGTAGGATTTCCTGATATCCAATTTTACATCAGGCCCGCCGGCACAGGTTTGATTCTTCTGAATAGCTTCCTGATAAGGTGAAAACCGCCATAATGCCCTGCCCATCCGCCACGGGTCCGATTCTTCATACGGGCAGTAAATGGCAAACGGCCGTTTTGTTCTAATGCGAAGATTTGAAGGCCCGAGGCTGCTGCTACGGAGCTCCATGAGTATGCCGAACTCTTCAAACGGCCCGTTAAAACGGGCATCATAAAAATTTTTGAGAGTGTTACAGTCAGGATAATCGCTTTCTATGTATAACATTACATCCTGAGCAAACCGTGAAAATTTAACAACCAGGCTTATATGTCTTCTTATATTGCTAAAAGTCGGGACTCTATACACTGTCCCGCTGCCTGATAGGCGCTGGCCGATCCGGTAATACTGCTGGTTCTCATACCACTGTTCCGGAAGAAGATGTTCCAGCCATGGCCAGCCGTAACGTGTGACATACAGCTGACCCCTGCCGGGCATATTTATACAGACATAGTCCACACCAAAGACTTTTGCGCGTATTTCCAATGGGATCTGGCCGAAAGGTACTTTCTTTAATGCTGCCATATCCTGTGTGGTCATATGTACCCGCGCTTCTTTAATCAATCCTTCCATCAGTTTTCAACGATTATCGGCGCTGTCTCAATAAGGGAGCAATAATCTTCAAGTGTCCCGCCATTCAAACAGCAATCTATAATTTTCTTTCCTTCAGACATCAGATCAGGCTCCATGAACTTAGACAATTGTTCATGGAAGAATTGTGTCAATATCTCTGCTCCCTTGTCATAAACTTCTTCACCAACTTCGGGCTGCTTATCTACCTGCAGAAACCACTCTCCTATAGTCTGCCCTTCAACCATCATCGATTTCATCGCATAACCAAGTAACGAGCAGCGAGCAGGAGTAATCTGTTCAGGTGTGAACTTAGCCTCGCCTCGCCTCGCAAGGTACTCCCGGGCTATCCACTGAGGCATGAACCCTACATGCCATGCTCCAATATTCTGATTGGGGCAAATAATGTATCTCGTCCGTTTATTTTCTATAAATTGCCGGAGCAGCAGGTTGGCCTGGTCAACATACCGTCCAGGCAAAAATGGCCCGTATGAGCCTACTCCTTCGGAAGTCATACCCTGTGTCTGAACAATGCTTGGATTATCATGGCCGCGCGGGGCAACCAGCCGCCACAACCACGCAAGTGCCGGTGGCAGCACATGGAACAGACCAAAAATCCCATATGTAGGTTGTTCCTTTGTGCAGGGAGGTGTCCGAACGCCAAAGCTGCGGATATCAACGGCTACGGGGCCGTTAATAACTCTGGGAACGATCTGGCGGGGAAGGATGACTCGCGGATTCGGACAGGGTATGCCCGGCTCATCTTCTATGTGCTCCCAGATCAAGGCAGTACTTCCCGGAGCAGCGTCAATGTTGAGAAAAAGAAGCGGCTTACAAGGTTTTATTGTAATTCCTTCCAGATGAGGATCTGTCCCATATTCAGTTATATGGTTGACACGCACAAACCAGGCATCCTCGGCATCCATTATGTACAGCTTGCCGTCACCTCTCTGTAGTGACCGGTGGCATAGCGCCATATCATCATTAACAGGGCGCAGTTCACAGATTCTGGGCAGAATAATATACCTCTTTTCTCCATTAACAAGGTTAGACCCCAAAAGCAATCGCCCGTCATGTTCACGGTGAATATGTTCCAGCATCTCACTCTTTCCGCCTCCGCTTGCGCCTTCATGCATTATTGTTACCGTATTCTCGTAAGGCGTAACAACCTGTACTGTTGCGCAATGCGCCGCAACCCATTGCTCATGTTCTCCGAGGTCGATAAGCATTCCATACACGCCTTTTTTGGCGCTCGGGCCGGGGTAAAGGTTATAACTGAACATCTCATACATTTCATCTGAACGTCTGTGCACAACAACCTGTTTGCCGTTAAAATGTGTATGTCTGAAAGGCGGAGCAACGTAGATAACAGCTTTGGGTGAGAATCCTTTTGGTAAATTCTTCGGATCAAGTATTCCCTGCAGCAGCGCCAGGCCAAAAGCGAAAAAACCGGCATTGGCAGGAGCCACTACAATACTGTCAATCCCCTTATCGGGAGATCCGGCAGCAAAAAGATAAATAGCCAGTTCCTGGGTCTTGAACCATTCAAATGTTTCCTTTCTGAGCCCATCAAAATCACTGCCAAAACGCTCCTTAAACTTATGTTTATTTGTCGGAAGGTTGTCGGCAATCACCATACATTCAGGATCCCTGCGGCGCATATAAGGCTCAATATAATTTGCCGCTATACCGTTGCGTACCCGGCAAACCCGGGCTTCAACAACCCTGCCTTTGTCCGGTATGTCATATGCCACTTCATGCCAGCCGTTTTTGGCATCACGGCAGGACAGATCAGCCAGTTCTGCCACACTTCCAGCGACCACATAGCCGGGGCACTCAGACAGTATCTCCATAACCTCAGCCGGCAGTTTTAATTTTGATAAATCATTCATATCAGTTTCCTCCTTTTACTTTTTATATGCCTTTATTATTTCTCTTTAAGCGGTGTTGTCTATTTTGGGACCATTATTATTACGGCAGCTTTCATCCATTTTAAATTTCCCCCTTTTTACATGTTCTTTTTCAAATTTTCTGACCCATCAGAGCACCTATAATAATACAATCTCTATAGCTTTTGACGGACAACCCACTACACACAATCCACAGTTTTTACATCGATTCGCATCAATAACAATTTTTTTATCATCTTCATTAAAACTTATAGCGTTGGGTTCGGGGCAAGAAAAAATACACAACTTGCACCCATTACATTTTTCCTTATCAACCTCTGCGGCAAAATACATATTCTCTCCTCCTACTTTTCAAATGAATATTCCTTTACCCCGTTAGAAATATCAATTTTACCATCTGGTTAAGCAAAATTTCTAACGGGGTTTACTTGCTCCCCAGCCTTTCTAACTACTTCCATATTCTTTTCTATAAGCTGGTCTGTTTTGGCAAACTTGGCTTTCATAGTATCATCAAGAGCGGCTGTGGTTGCCGACGCAATAAATTTCTTCTTGCCGAATCTCTCCTTGAGCGATTCTTTCAGGTTTTCCAGCGATACAATGCCGGTGACTGCCAACAGGGCTCCCATCATAGCCATATTCGTAGAAAGCTCTGTTTTGGCAACCTCCAGCGCAATAGAAGTAGCCGGTACATAGAAAAAGTTTGCCTTCCGTTTTCTTAAATTCAGTTTGTCCTCATCGCCTAAATCCAGCGGGGTTTCGGAGTTAATGAGCACCGTGCCGTTATCTTTTAGTCCATCGTAAAAAGGCATTGTATAACTTTTCCCCAGGGTAATTACATGGGGATGAAATACCATAATTATATCAGGATATACAATCTCACCCCGCTCATAAATACTATTTTCCGAAATACGGACATAACTTTCAGCCGGTGCAAGGCGCTTTTCCGCTCCGAAGAAAGGGTTGACTGTACTGAACTTGCCATCCATTACCGCTGCTCCGCCTATTATATGCGCGGCGGTTACCACACCCTGCCCTCCAAGACCTGACATTCGTATCGATATACTGCTCTTTAACATTTCTTCCCCTCCTCCAATTTCTTTATGAGTTCTTCTGCTTCAGGGCTCATATATTCTTTGACAGGATAAGCACCGCTTTTTTCCGCATCTCTTGCCCTTTCTAATGATTCTGATGGTTTGTGCTTATAGTTTGTTGGACAGGGGCAATATATCTGAATATAAGTTGGCCCCAGCTGCCTTGCGATTAGAACCGCTCTTCTTATTATCTTTTCAAGGCGTTTCGGTTTGGCAAACGTCACCGACACAGAGTAAACACACCCCGCGTCACGCGCGATTTCGGCCATTGGCAGTTTATTATACTTTTTACCGGTAGGCGCCATATTAAGCACAGCTCCCTGCTGAGACATTCCGCTTTCCTGTCCGCCAGTGTTAGCATAAGATTCGTTATCAAGCATTATAGTTGCGAATTTTTCACCCCGGAACCAGGAATGCATAACCATCCCAAGCCCGATATCACCAATCGCGCCATCACCGCCGATAGCGACCACATCTTTTATTACATCAGGAAAGCGTATCTCCAATGCCCGTTTCAACCCGGTAGCAACAGCATTCTGATTTCCAAATATTGAGTGAATATTGTGCAGCGCGACCTGAGAAAAAGAAAGGCTGCTGCAGCCGGTAGTCCCGACAATTATAGTATTCTCAGGGGAAGGCAGCGACGCCAGAATCAACCGCTTGGAAAGAGCCAATCCGCAGCCGGCGCAGAGAGGGTGCTCTTCAATCAACTCCTTAAAAGTTCCTAACTCTTTTATGCCGAATCCTTTCCCATAGGGGCCATTGCTAACTAAATCCTTATAATCCTTGGGCATTATCTCTTCAAATCCGGGTGAAATTTTAACTATTTTTACACTCATTTTACACAACCTCCTTCTGTCTGATTCTGTTTAATTTGTCTGTTTTTACGCCGTTAGAAATATCAATTTTGCCATCTGGTTAAGCAAAATTTCCAACGGGGGTTTACTTTAAACTTATTAACGAATTCTCTAACCTGTTCATCATCTTCGATAATTTTTACCTCACTTACTCTGTCAGCAACAATTCCATCCATAATAAGCATTACCGGAAGATGAGCCTCTTCTGTGATAGGAACCGACATAATAAGAAAATCATGGAGCTCCTGCCCGTTAGCCACACATATCCGGATCCAGTCCAAATCATTTCCTACTGACGGCATCATAGGATATTTGTCTTCTTTCGAATACTCTTTTAATACCAGCATTACCATAGACAGTTTCTTGCATGATATTTTTTTTATCTCCCTCCTCAGAGCGAACATTTCGCTTTCTTCGACAATGCCAATTACCCGCTTCCCGTTAATTGCAGCGCTCATGCATATATCCATAGTTATTTCACTGTCTTTACCTGCAACTAACTTTTCTCTCATCCTGTTATCGTATCTGGAAAATTTCCAGATGAACATCTTGTTAAAGACGTGGGGATAAATGGCCACCATGTCCGGTCGCATCTGTTTCACTGTCCGTATAATGATATCTTCGCCCCTCAATAGCATATTACTACCTTATCTCTGCGCTACAGATGTTTCTTTATTTCGTCCAACAACAGCTCCACAGGCATTGTCATCCCCCCGAACACCCGCGGCGCGCCGATCACTTTGGAATTATCCTCAACAACAGCTTTAATCTCTCTCGCAAGCCAACCAGTAATATTGAATTCAGGCACAATAATCGCTTTTTTGTTTTTAGCAATTCTTCGAATATCTTCTGTAGGAAAAGGCCTTAATGATTTTATTTTAACCAATCCTACTTTTATTCCCTCTTTTTCGAGTTCAATTATAGCCGCTCTTGCCTGAGATGCCGCTGTTCCTGATGTCATAAATAAAATATCCGCGTCCTCATTTTCCGTCTCTATTAAGCCTCCTAAATATCTGTTTATATGTTTTCTTGCCCTTTCCGCGGCAGCGCGGACTTCCTGCTGCCAAGAAGCATGCGTAGCATAACTTATAAAATTGCTTTTCATCACAAATGGGTCACGCATTTGCCTCACCGGAGGAGTTTCCATATCCATAACAGGAACCGGAGACTTATAAGGGTTGTAAGGAGGCAATTTAATATCCTCCGGAGCTATCTCAACAATCTCTCTCGTATGGGTTACAAAAAATCCATCCGCAAACACAGCTATAGGTAAATGGACATCCGGTTCTTCCGCAATAATAAAGGCTTTAAGTATCATATCATAGAGGTCCTGCGCAGTTTCGGCATGTAATATAATCATCCCTGTATCCAGCATCAAACCTATCTCAATTGTATCAGGCTGGATGGTCAAGGGAGAATTTAACCCACGACAGAAGAAGGCACAGACAACAGGCAGCCTTGCGCCGGCCCAGGTAGGAAACATCTCAAAAGCTCGCAGAGAGCCCTGCCCACCAGTAGCTGTAAAGACCCTTACGCCACCCATGGAAGCGCCGGCAACCGCTGACATTACCCCTAATTCATTTTCTCCGCGGTAATAATCCTTTACATACCCCTGAGCATAAAGATCTCCAACTAAATGCATGCTCTCAGACTGTGGCGTAATCGGATAGGATATCGCCATATCCACATTTGCCCGCTTAATCGCCTCTTTAACCGCTTCACTTCCTGTGATAAATTGCTTCTCTCTTTCCGCTTTAAAAAAGAGGTGCTCCGGTTCTACTATACTTTGCGAAGTTGTTTTAACTGCCATCACTTTCCTCCCTTTTTCATGCTTTTTACTACATCAGTCAGGCTTCGCACTTCCTCCGCGTAAATATCCCGCAACGAAATCATTGCATCTTCGTGGCCATAATTCCCGCAGAGCGCGATGGTATAACAGTTGGTTCCGCCCCTGATAATTTTCAATGCCAGATTGGCATAATGACAATGAACTCCTACAAACACGCAGACATCAATTTTGTTATGCCAAATGGTAAGATTAGGGTGATTGGGATTGATTTCCTCCTCAGGATTAATCATCGGATATTTTGGGCGGTAATCAGGCATGGGTATTATTTTTGCCCCCACAATTTCCGCGAGCTCTTTTACTGCTTTTGCTTTCTCAATTGCTTTTTCATTCCAGGCCCAGAGAACAAGAGGCCCCGGGAAAAAAGTAGGGTTCTTTGCCTCAAGCAGCTTTACAGCAATTTTCTTCATTACTTCTTCTTTAAGCATAATCTTACCCTCAAACAGCGCTTCTCCTTCATCAGGAAGCACTACTCCCATAGAAGCTGCTGCCGGCGGCAGATACCCTTCCGGGCCATTAATCACCTTATAATTAGTTGTTTGCATCTTCCCTCCTTTTCATATTTCAATATTTTGTTTTATTTAACTCTTTTACGACCGTGTCGTTTTTAATGCTCAAATCTATTTATTATCCTCGCCGGTTTCTTCTCTAAAAATAGATACTTAAAAAACGATATAATCTTATGCAGACGAAGAAGTTGTGCCAATATCCTTTACCATAACTTAAACTCCTTCCTTTGGTTTGCTGTTTTCCTCTTGATTGGCTGAACATACTTCTTTTGCGCTACCATCCGCGTCTACCCAGAGGCCGATCACCTTCTGTTCAGGAAAATGTTTAGCGACATATTGCACCGACAAGTTCAGCTGTCGAGAACAACTAGCGCCTGACTCACAATCATCCGCGCAGCCCCGATGAGACGCTATTGCAAGAACACTTATGTTATTGTTTTTTATTAAGAGCTGAATTTTTTCCATAATTGAACGCGCTTCAACAGATGTATTGCGTTCAGCGAGGACATATGCCGGATTCCACTCTGTAATAATATCAAATGACACTCCATATTCCCTTTTGATAAATTCGATGACGGGAAGTTGAGCTCGACCATCTACACAATTAACCACTATACATCGTGACATGTCTTCTCCTCATTTTTTAGATACTCTTTATATCCAACTTTCTCTAATTTACCCGCTTTCATTTTTACTTCCATTTTTATTTTTTCTTTGTAATTCTTTATCTTTTCCACCCACTCTACATGCTCGCGCCCTTATCCGCACTGGAGGCGCTATTTTTATATCGATAAAGGAACCCCTTAATTTTTTCTTCTCTGGGCAGCCACTCAAGGCTTCTTTTTTTTAACTCCTCTTCTTGAACATCCAAATCTATCCTTCGCTTAGGGATATCTAGCAAAATGACATCTCCCTCTTTAATTAAAGCTATTGGCCCTCCTTCGGCTGCCTCCGGAGAGATGTGGCCGATACAAGGGCCGCGGGTTCCACCGGAGAACCTGCCATCGGTAATAAGGGCCACTGATTCAGATAAGCCCAAGCCACAGATAGCTGAAGTAGGAGCGAGCATTTCCCGCATGCCCGGGCCGCCTTTTGGCCCTTCATAGCGAATAACCACTACATCGCCTTTATTTATTTCTTCGTTAAGTATTGCTTTATGAGCATCTTCCTCGCAATTAAATACCCGTGCCCGACCTTTAAACTTTAACATGCTTTCTACTACTGCAGTCTTTTTCACCACCGCTCCTTTTGGCGCTAAGTTTCCGAAAAGAATAGCCAGCCCCCCAGTCGGATGAACCGGGTTCTCAAGGGGACGGATAACATATTCATTTAAAACTTTTGCTTGTGCTATGTTTTCACCAACAGTCTTCTCTATACATGTAAAAGCATCCAGATTCAGAAGAGGTTCAAGCCTCTTCATTATCGCCCGCACGCCCCCGGCATTGTCCAAATCCTTCATTGTGTATGTGCCGCCCGGACGCATATTGCAAATATGCGGTGTTTGCCTTGATAATTCATCGAATAATCTCAGAGGAATCTCAATTTCACATTCCTTAGCAATTGCTAAGACTTCCAAAACATCGTTTGTAGAGCCGGCTACAGCCAAAGAAACTCTTATCCAGTTCTGGAAGGCAGAGTAAGTCATTATCTTTCTTGCACTAATGTCCTGAGCTACTAAACTTACTATCTGTTTTCCCGTTTCTTTGGCAATCTCGAGCTTTTTAGGGTCTAAGGCGTGAGAAGTAGCACAGCCAGGAAGCGATAACCCTAATGCCTCCACCCCGCAGGCTAAGGTGTTAGCGCTGAACATCCCGGCACAGGTTCCCGCACCCGGGCAAGCACAGCTTTCTAATTCCTTCAATTCATCTTCTGTCATTTTACCTCGAGAGACTTCTCCTACAGCTTCAAACACATCAATTATATCTACGGATTTTCCCTTAAAACTACCAGGCAGCATCGGCCCGCCGGTAAGTACTATAGTGGGAATATCAAGCCTGCCAGCAGCCATTAAATGCCCGGGGACAATCTCATCGCAGGCCGGGATAAGCACCATCCCGTCAAAGGCGTGGGCTTCAATCATTATCTCAATGGATGCGGCAATTACATCTCGAGAAGGCAAGGAATATTTCATCCCCTTATGCCCCATAGCCAGGCCGTCACAGACCGCAATAGTGTGAAACTCGAAAGGAAGCCCTCCAGCTTCTTTTATACCTTCTTTTACTGCCTTGGCTAATTCTTGTAGATGGATATGCCCGGGCACGATTTCTGTCCAGGAATTAACCACCGCAATAAATGGCTTCTTTAAATCTTCTTCCTTTACCCCGCAGGCTTTAAGCAGCGCGCGATGCGGCGCCCGCTCTAATCCTTCTTTAATTCTACTGCTGTTGTACATTGCTTTTTCTCCTCCATTAAAAACTGTCTTGCTTCTCCAATGGTATATAAGGAACCAGTAACGCAGATTATATCATCTTTTTTCGCTTCATTCAAAGACTCTCTTACTGCCGCTTCTACCTCTCTTACTACGGTGACATTTTGATTATATTTCACTGCAACCTTACATATATCCTCAGGCAGAGCAGCCCGCGAAGTTCTTGGTACAGTAACCACCACTTTAAAGGCTAAAGGAACGAGTTCTTTGACAATTTTCTCTATCTCTTTATCCTTAAGAATTCCGATAACTAATATCAGCCCCGCTTTCTTCTTAAGAAACTCTTCAAGACTTTGTTTAAGCTGTCGTGCTGCCGGCTGGTTATGGGCGCCATCTAAAATTATCAAAGGAGAGCGCCGGACTATCTCTAATCTACCCGGCCAACGAGTCTTCTTGAGTCCTCTTTTTATATTCTCATCGCTGATCAGGATATTATGAAACTTAAGAAGTTGGACCGCGCCAATTGCACAACAAACATTAACCAATTGATGCTTTCCTAAAAGGGGTATTTTCAAATTCTCAAAATCAGAGAAAATCCCTTTCACCCTGTTAGAAATCTTGTCATCACTTCTTGAAGCTCTGCTATTTCTACCGGGATAAATATTAAAAGACTGGTTTTCCCAATCTGACTCCAGGGATTCGCACCTTATATCCTTCCCTACCTGGTAAAGCCTTGTTTTCTGTCCCTGAGAGACTTTCTTAATAACTGTAAGCGCTTCTCCTCGGGCAGCTGTAATTACCAGACTATCTTTTTTAATGATCCCGGCATGTTCTCTGGCAATAGAGGTAATCTCAGAACCTAATTTATCCATATGGTCATAGTCACTATTGGTTATGACTGAAATTAGTGGCTCAACTACGTTTGTGGCATCCAACCTTCCTCCCAACCCTGCCTCTAAGACAGCAAAATCTACTTTCTCCTGTGCAAAATAACTAAAGGCGATTGCGGTTACTACCTCAAAAAAAGTGGGATGGCCAAACTCAAAATCAGCGAATATTTTTTTGATTTGAGGTCTAATTTTAACTAATAGTTCTACTACTTTCTCTTCAGGTATCTGACTGCCATTTACGGTTATCCGCTCCCTAAAGTTAATTAAATGAGGGGAAATGTATAAGCCTGCCTTGCAGCCTGCCTCTTTTAGTATAGAGTTGATAAATGCTGCCGTAGAACCTTTTCCATTTGTCCCGGCAATATGGATAGCCTTCAGCTCGTAATGGGGATTTCCTAAAAGCTCAAGGAGCCGTTTTATTCTCTTAAGCCCCGGCTTAATGCCAAACCTCTCTAAATCATATAAATAAGCCAAAGCCTGTTTATAAGTCATTTCTCCCGTCTTAATATCTTCTGTACTATTTTTCTATCACTAAAAGGTATTCTCTTATCTTTAACAATTTGATAATCCTCGTGGCCTTTGCCGGCGATGAGGATTAAATCGCCGTCTCGGGCAAGGCTTAAAGCCTCTTTTATTGCCTCAAAGCGGTTTTCAATGATTAAATAATCACGACCCTGCCCTTTCTTACTGCGAAGTGCCACTGTATAGCAGGAAAGGGCGGGGTTAATCCCTCTTTCAATCTCTTTTATAATCTTTATCGGCTCTTCGCTTCGAGGATTATCCGAGGTTAAGATTATAATATCGCTATAACTTGCTGCCACCTCGCCCATCAAAGGCCGCTTAGTTTTGTCTCTTTCTCCACCACAGCCAAAGACAACAATCACTCTTTTTCTGGTGAGTTCTCTTGCGGTTTCAAGAACCTTCTTGAGGGCATCGGGGGTATGGGCGTAATCAACTACGACATTAAATGGCTGTCCGCAATCTATCCGCTCAAATCTTCCCGGAACATTTTTTAGTTTAGCTAAGCCTTGTCTAATCTCATTAAGGCTTATCCCCTCGCCTATCCCCACTCCAATAGCGGCAAGGGCATTGTAAACATTATGCTTCCCGAGTAATTGCAAAAAGATAGTAGTCTTACCCTGCGGGGTGGTAACATTAAATTTCAGCCCTTCCCTTAAATTTTCTATATTATAAGCCCTTATATCCGCCTCTTGTTCTATTCCGTAAGTTAATATTTTTACCTCAGTATTTTTAATAATATGCGAAGCGTAAGGGTCATCGATATTTATAATTGCTCTCTCCTGCCTTATCGGCAGACAAGTGATTATATTTTTGAGACGTCGGGCTTAAACATCTGAATAACTTTGTCTTTGCTTCTAAATAATTCTCCATGGTTTTATGAAAATCCAAATGGTCTCTGCTTAAGTTGGTAAATACGCCAACATCAAACTCACACCCTGCCGTCCTATCAAGTGCTAAGGCATGAGAGGAAACCTCCATAACCACACAGTCAAAATTTTCTTCAACCAACTCCTTAAACATCGAATGAAGTTCTAAATTTTGCGGTGTAGTATAAGACGCAGTCAAAACTTTATCCCCTAACTGATAGGTGATGGTTCCAAACAAGGCAGTTTTTTTGCCTGCTTCTTTTAGAATTCGCCTTATCAAATAAGAAGTTGTGGTCTTACCGTTTGTGCCGGTAATCCCAATTATTCGAAGCTTACTTGACGGACAACCGTAAAATCTATTCGCTAAAATACCGAGCGCATATCTTGTATTGGGAACTTTAATAACCGTAATACCTTCAACCGGCCCGATATCCTTCTCTACCACCAGTACACAAGCGCCTTTCTTTATTGCCTCAGGGATAAAGACGTGCCCATCAAAATTAAAACCTGCGATACAAACGAATAAAAAACCTTCTTCTACCTTTCTTGAATCACAGGCAATACCAACAACCTCAACATCCTGATTGCCGTTGATATCCTTTTCTTTTAAATCCTCAATAAGTTCTTTTAATAATTTAGCCATTCTACGATTTTTCCCATATCCATCTTGCGTGATCCCTTAATTAAGATTACGTCTTTTGGTTTCAATATATTGGAAAGTACGTGCGCGGCATCTCGGGTATCATCAAAGTTAAGTATATTTTTTTTAAGCATCCCCGCCTCTTTTGCTCCATTAGCAATGTGTTGGGCAAGATTTCCTACTGTTACTAATATATCTATTTGGCAGGTTCCGCATAGCTTACCGAGCTGGTAATGAAAATCCGCAGAATTTTGGCCCAACTCAAGCATATCGCCCAGAACAGCTATTCTTCTACCAGAGGTGTTTACCCCGTTAGAAATTTTGTTGCCCCTTCTCGAGGATTTGGTATTTCTAACGGGGTGAATATTTTTAAAGGTTAAAAGAGCTTCTCTCATTGATTGAGGGTTGGCGTTATAACAGTCATTTATAATTTCTATATCTTTTAACCTAACTAATTCCATACGCATCGGAGGGAATCTAAACTCTTCTAAATAAGCGGCTACTGCCTTCAAATTTAAACCAAAGACCGAATGAGTGGCAGCAACTGTTGATAGAGCATTATAAACATTAGCGCAGAGGATAGTATTTAATCTAATTTTATATTGATCATTTAAAATAAATTCAAGGCGCATATCCTTAATCTTTATATGAGAGGCGCGAAAGTCGTCTGACTTATTCTTTATCCCAAAAGTTATTACTCTCCTTCCCTTGGCCAATTCTTTCATCTTTACTATATAAGGGTCATCGGAATTTAAAACCGCAATTCCTTTATCAGGCAAAGATTTTATAAGTTCGGCTTTCTCTTTAAATACGTTCTCTCTTGTCTTTAAAAATTGAAGGTGGGTATCACCGATATTTGTCACAATACCCACTGAAGGTTTAGCAACATCAGCAAGTCTCCTTATGCCCCCTAATATGTTTGTTTCCATCTCTAAGATAACTATTCGAGTATCTTTTTTAACTTCCAGTAAAGTCAAAGGAACGCCTACAAAATTATTGAAACTTGCTTTTGCTTTCAAGACATTAAATCTTTTGGATAAACAAAAGCCTAACATTTCCTTGGTAGTGGTTTTGCCATTTGAACCGGTAACGGCAATTACTTTTATTTTGCTAAACTTTTCTCGGTGGATTTTAGCAATATCTCCCAACGCCTGGAGTGTATCCTTCACCTTTATAGTTATTTTTTCGCTTTTAACTTTTTCAGATATAACCGCTCCTACTGCGCCTTTCTTTAGTGCTTCTTCTAAAAAGCAGTGTCCATCAAATTTCTCTCCCTTTAAAGCAATAAATAAATCTCCCTTAAAAAGGGTGCGGGTGTCTGTGGATATACCTCCAACTTTAAGGTCGAGACTTCCTGTAATCAAATCTCCTCTTGTTGCCTTAATTATCTCCTTAATACTATACAGCCCAACTTTCACTATCTGTCTCCCTTAGTCGCCTGAAAGCAATCTCCTTTTTGAGTTTCGTCTGGTCATTTTCAATACCTCTTTCTTTCAACCAAAAAAATAACATGTTTTAACTTTTCTCTCCATTTAAATATTCTCCTTATTTTTGTTGGCGGCTTAATTATAAATACAACTATAGTAAAGACAGCGATAAATATCGTAGGTATCAATATTACTAATGGATTGACATCAGGATAAACTAACTTCTCGATATAATGAACTATAAATGAACCAGGGTATCTCAATTCAGGATTGCATTCTGCCCTTAATGTATATTCCAGTATGGTTAAAGGACAATATTGTCTTAAGAGCGCCAAGAGCCCCACATAAGCTATGCCACAAAGATGAAGCACTCTGAATGACCACCAATCAAAAAATCTTTTATAGAAGAAACCGCATAAAGTGAGCATAAAGCCTACTAGCATAAATAAAATCCAGACAAAATGCATAACCACAATTAAATCAGCAAAGATTTTATATAACATCTTTCATTAATTTTTTTTCAATGAATTTAGTAGAATATTCCCCTCTCTGAAAATCGCCGTGATTTAACACTTTCAAGTGAAAAGGGATGGTTGTTTTTATTCCTTCTATTATAAACTCACCAAGTGCGCGTCGCATCCTGGCAATCGCCTGTTTCCTGTCATCCGCATGAACAATGAGTTTGGCGATTAAAGAGTCATAATACGGTGGGATGCTGTAGCCGGCGTAAAGATGAGAGTCAACGCGTACACCTATGCCGCCCAAAGGAGAATAAAACGTAACTTTCCCCGGCGAAGGCATAAAGTTATTGTCAGGGTCTTCGGCATTAATCCGGCATTCTATAGAGTGGCTATTACAGCTAATATCCTGTTGCTGATAAGCCAGCCTTTGGCCAGCGGCAATGCGAATCTGTTCTTTAACTAAATCTACACCTGTGATCATTTCCGTAATGGGGTGTTCTACCTGAATCCTTGTATTCATCTCCATAAAATAGAAATTGCCTTCTTTATCCAGAATGAACTCAACAGTCCCTGTGCTAAAATAATTAACTGCCTTTGCTGCTTTTATGGCTATCTTACCCATCTTATCCCTTAATTTCTCATTTATAGCAGGAGAGGGCGTCTCTTCGATAAGTTTTTGATGCCGCCTTTGAATAGAGCATTCTCTCTCCCTCACATGTATAGTATTGCCGGATTTGTCGGCAAGAACCTGTACCTCAATATGGCGTGCTTCATCAATATACTTTTCAATATAAACCTCATTATTACCAAAGGCAGCCTGAGCTTCGTTCTTGGCCATATGAAAACCTGAAATCAAACTCTCTCTATTGTGGGCTATTCTCATTCCTTTCCCTCCCCCTCCGGCAGAGGCTTTAATCATTACTGGGTAACCAATTTTTTCTGCTACCTTGATTACTTCTTTTTCATCTTTGATTACGCCTTCACTGCCTGGAACTACAGGAATTCTTGCCTTCTTCATTGTTTCGCGGGCAACAGATTTATCTCCCATCTTGGCTATTGCCTCAGGTGGAGGGCCAATAAAGGTTATCTTGCAAGACTCACAGATCTCAACAAAATGAGTATTCTCAGATAGAAAGCCATAGCCGGGATGTATTGCCTCAACATCAGTAATTTCAGCCGCGCTGATAATCGCTGGGATATTTAGGTAACTTTCCTTGCTCTGCGGCTTACCGATACACACAGCTTCATCTGCAAATCTCACATGCAAAGAATCCTTATCTGCCTCGGAATAAACGGCGACAGTCTTTATCCCCATTTCTTTACAGGCCCTGATTATTCTTAGAGCAATCTCGCCACGATTAGCGATTAAAATTTTAGAAAACATTCATTCTCCTGCCGCTTTTCTTAATCTATTCATAATTGCCAAACCTAATTCTTCTTCTTTAACACCTTCCGCAATGATGGTATCGACCCCTTCCTTATCAAACTCTCTCAAGACAGAAAAAAGATTAGACGCGCAAACGGCTAAATCATTCCCTTGTCCTATTGATTTAACTTTAAAACCATTATATTTATCAATGTTTTCCTCTTTCGCCAATATCCCCACGGAAAGCTCCTGCAAATTAAAACGACATGCTAAGTTCTTAATCTTTTTTACCTGGACATTACCATTACCTTCAACAAGCATTACCTTCGCCTTGGGCGAATAGTGACGAGGATACATGCCGGGTGATAAAATTTTATCTTGCTTATAGATTTCCACCCCTTTAACTACTTTCTTTAGCTTCTCGATACTCACTCCTCCCGGTCGTAATACAACAGGTGGATTTTGCGTTAGATCCAAAATTGTTGACTCTACACCTATCAATGCCCTCCCGCCGTCAATAACTATATCTATCTTTTCATTCAGGTCATCTAAAACATGTTGAGCAGTTGTAGGAGAGGGCCTTCCAAATAAATTAGCGCTTGGCGCAGCAATTGGTGTCTCGGAGAACTTAATAAAAGCTAAAGCAACTTTATCAGCCGGTACTCTTATGGCTACAGTATCAAGTCCGGCTGTAATAATATCGGGTATATTTTTAGACTTTTTAAGAACCAAAGTTAACGGTCCAGGCCAAAATTCATCAGCCAATTTTAGTGCGCTATCGGAAATATCCTCTGTTAATTTATATAAATCTTCTTTTTGGGCAATATGCACAATCAAAGGATCTTCAAAAGGCCTCTTTTTTGCCTCAAATATCTTAGCTACCGCTTTAGGATTAAATGCGTCTGCGCCTAATCCATAAACCGTTTCCGTAGGAAAGGCAACCAAACCGCCATCTTTTATTTTTTCGGCTGCAGTCTTAATATAAACTGGATTTATATTATCAGGATTAACTGTTATAATCTCTGTTTTCATCTTAATATCTTAAATTTTCCCGAGTCTGTTTTGACTCCCTTAGATTTTGCTTATTTATTCCTAAACTGTACTTGCCTTTTCCAGATTTTTATTCAGTGTAAAAATCTCGATGCGCTCGCCAGTTGCAGGGTCAAAGCTTGAATGAATATCAATTACCTCGGCATCGATTAGATTTTTAATCATCACTTCTAAAAGAGGTTTTGCTCTTTCGATAAGCTTTTCTTTCAGCTCTTTTATCAATTTCATACCTTCCTGATTTTTAACCAAAAATCTTTCTGCGGGAGGCATAACTCCTTTGAATCTTACTATTATTGCGTCACCCGCTACTTGAACAACCGCAGATTCGGCCTGCTCGCCCAGCTGTTCTTTCAAAAATTTGGTCATCGCCTCACTAACCGCAGATTCAATCTCCTGTTTCGTCTTGCCATCCATCTTTAGGTTGCCTCCTTCCCAGTAATCATTTTAAGGGCCTGTATATACTTCTGGGTTGTTTTTTTAACTATTTCGTCGGGCAATTCCGGTCCAGGTGATTTTTTATTCCAATCAAGCGTCTCCAAATAGTCACGGACGAATTGTTTGTCAAAACTGGGCTGACTTTTGCCCGGCCCATATTCATCCTTTGGCCAGAAGCGAGATGAATCAGGAGTAAGAACCTCATCTATAAGAATAATCTCATCCCCAACTGTGCCAAATTCAAACTTGGTATCGGCAATAATTATGCCTTTTGATTCTGCGTATTCGCTTGCTTTCTTATAGAGGGCCATGCTTATCTCTTTTAGTTTTGCAGCAATATCCTCTCCAACTTCTTTTTCGATATATTCCTGGGTTACATTTACATCATGCCCCACATCTTCCTTTGTTGCTGGAGTAAAAATCGGCTCGGGTAATCTATCTGAATCTCTTAAACCCTTAGGTAGCTTTATCCCGCAGATAGACTGAGTTTCTTGATACTCTTTCCATCCTGAACCAGCTAAGTAACCTCGCACCACGCACTCAACAGGCATGGGACTCGCTTTCTTTACTAACATCGAGCGGCCTTTTAAAATTTCTTTATATTTTTGCAACTCCTCCGGAAACTCATCTACATTGGCACTGATAAAATGATTTGAAATTATATCCTTGGTAAGCTCAAACCAAAATACTGATAGCTTAGTTAAAACTTCCCCTTTGTGAGGAATTTCCGTAGGCAATACTACATCAAAGCAGGATATTCTGTCAGTTGCCACCATCAAAAACTTATCCTTAAGGTTATAAATCTCCCGCACCTTCCCTCTCTTAAAAAACTCAATATCTCCAAGTCTTGAAAATCGCAATGTTTCATTTGTCATAGTCTATTACCTCCTTTTATTCAACTTCTAATTTTTCCGGAGAAACGTAATCGCCAAACTTTTTCTGAGCCTCTAAGAGTCTGGCACGCTGCTTATTAAAAACTTCAAAAATGATGTTCGGCGCTCCTGGAACATTTTCTTTATGAAATTTTTCTACCCGAT
>JAHJHM010000135.1 GCA_018823915.1 Candidatus Omnitrophota bacterium | reverse complement strand
CATCATTGGGGTTTAATTCTATAGCTTTTTCTAAAGCCTGGATAACTTCGGAGTACATTCCTAACTTGTAATAAATGCCTCCTAAGTTGTTATATGCTATAGCATTTTTAGAATCTAATTCTATGCCTTTTTTATAGGCTTGGATGGCTTCAGAATACCTTCCTAATTCGTAATAAGTACGTCCTAAATTATTATATACCCCAGCATCATTGGGGTTTAATTCTATAGCTTTTTCTAAAGCCTGGATAACTTCGGAGTACATTCCTAACTTGTAATAAATGCCTCCTAAGTTGTTATATGCTAAAGCATAGTCAGGGTATAATTCTATGGCTTTTTTATAAGCCTGAATGGCCTCGAGATACCTTCCTGATTTGTAATATGTATTCCCTAAGTTGTAATATGCCCCTGCAAATTTTGGGTCTAATTCTATGGCTTTTTCTAAAGCCTGAATGGCTTGAGAATAATTTCCTGAGTCAGAATAAGCATTTCCTAAGTTGATATATCTTGCCGAAATTAAACCATCTTTGTTTAGTATTCTAATTCTTGTATAAGGAATATCTCCTCTCTTTCTAATTTCCCAATAATTACCCACCTGGCTAAATTCTTCCTCTAATATAAACGGATCGCTTATATATAATGGTTCTCCTACTGCTCCGTTAATAATTATCTTTAGACCATCGAATAAACTGAAACTGAACAAAGCAGCAATGTGGCCTTGATCGTTATCTATAATGCCCTCCAATTCTAAAACTTCCATAGAATTAACTGTAAGCCCTAAATACCTTCCTAAAATAAAGTATATTTGGGTATAGCCTAAGCAATCAGCCTTCTTCTCCTCAATAATCTTATCTAAACCACTATTGCCTTTTTTGTATTCAATCTCCTCTACGACCTTAAGACTAAAAACCCAAATTACTTTTGCTTCTTCCCGAGAAAATTCCTCTTGGGATAACCGGCCTTGATTAAACGCTTCTTTGGCCTGCTGAAGATATTGTTTCAACCTAATTAATAAAGACTTATCAATAATTTTCCCTAAACCCTGGGCTACTTCTCCGGCATTATCATATCCCAGGCCTCCTATCTCCTCGGTGAAAATATCTATAACTCTTTCTTGGGAACCATCAACGGCCTTTTCTTCTATTCCTACTCCTATCTCTGATTCCCAGAGAAACCTGGCTAATTCATCTGCGGTAGGTATCGATTCTTCCAAAGATGTTCCGTTTTTCGTCTCTTGTCTCTTGTCTTCACCTTCGCCCATCCCCTGCGCGATAATGAACGGTCTAGTTGTTTTGAAAGCTGTAGCTGTAGACTGCTGAAAAGTGATTTGCTCTAACCCCTCACTTGCACCGCGTAGGTGCAAGTCTTTGATAGAATTATTATCAGTTGAGTCGGAAACTTCTTCTTCAATGTCCTCTATCACTTGCCCTTCGCCCTTTAATGGCGGGCCATGATTGCGAATTGGATTTGTTCGAGGTTCTATAGGCTGTTCTTGTGTAGAAATCTTTATATTACCTTGAATATCATCCCTAAGATTAACCGGCTCACTATCAGCCAAACCTTTCACTTTACCAGAATCATCCTCTACCTGAATATCTACTTTATCTTCTAAATTCTGCGGCAATGCTGGATAATCTTCGGTAGCAGTATCTGACAAACCCTTACTTGCACCTACGCGGTGCAAGTAAGGGTTATCCACTACCGTAGCGATATTGAGAGAATTATTATCAGTTGACACGGGAGCTCCTTCTTCAATCTGCTGGGAGGCGGCTTCAGAGAAGCCCCCGTCAACTTCTATCTGATCATTATTAGTTGCCGGGACCCTGACTTTGTGCTGGGAGGTAACGTTATCAGGGCCCGCAACAACATTATTTTCTGTCATTTGTTCTTTGCTTTCCGTTATTGATAAGGATGGGGACTCTTCTTCCCTGTCCTCTACCCCTTGTTCTTCATTTTCTACTCTCTGATCACTAGCTATCAAAAGTTGCTCCGGGAACTCTGGTGGTAGCTGGGAGGCAACGTCCAAAGCCCCCGGCAACTTTACTTCATTGCTCGTTATCCGTGAAATGTCGGACGTCTGAGTATCTTCAGTTGTCTCAGAGACTCCGGCGGTAACAAATGGTACAATCGGCTTCTCTAGTATTTCTTTAACAAGCCTTTTGGCTTTTTCTTTCTTTTCTTCTATCTCTTTCTCAAGGCGCTTCTCCATATTTTTTAATGTTGGAATGAATTTATCCTCATCTTCAGAAAAGCTCTCGTTAACTTCTAACTTCTGATTATTATTAGTTGCCGGGGCCCCAAGACCAAGCTGGGAGGCGACGAAATCAGGACCCTCAACAACATTATTTTCCGTTATTTGTTTTTTACTTTCCGTTATTGGCAAGGGGAGACGCGCTTCTTCCTTCTGCTCTCTACTCTCTGTACCTTTGTATCTTTGTGCCTTTGTGCTTTCACCTTTCTTGCTTCCTACTTTCTCTTTCTCATCTCCCTCTTTTTCCTTAATCCTTAATCCTTCATCCTTCTTGCTTCCTACTTCTTCTTTAACCAATTTCCCCAGAACAGTAAGCCTTATTTTCAAATGGTATAATTCTTTTTCTATATTAATCCCGCCAAGCAATATATTCCAAAAACTAGATCTTTGTCCAAAATCAATGTAATCAGCAGTTAATTTATGCAATTTTTTATTAAAACCGGTTAATCTATTTTTGATTTCAACTTTATCTTTTCTGACAGCTTCACTATTCTCAACACCCGGTGCGACAACCTCTCTCTCCTCATCTTCCCGTAAAGTAGCTGCGTCCACAGAAGGAACAAGCAAACCTCTTAAAAAATCACCCAAAGAAGCTTCTTGAATGACAGACTGACTAACAATTCCAACGGGAAGAACTAACTCTTTCGGAGTAAAGAAAGGCAGGGGGTTAAAAGTTGCGCTGCTCCAAAGAGTGAGGGCGAGGTAATATTTTGCTAAGGCTTTATTGAATCTGGGCTTCCAATCTTGCAGGTGAGATTTGAATATCAGCCATTTGATTTTTCCTTCTAATTTCTCACTGGTAGCCTTCCAATTCTTGAATTCTTCCTCTGCTTTTTCATTTTCTGGGTAGGATTTATTTTCTAGGGCAGATAATTCGTGGATTAAGGTGGCAGCTAAATCAGGATTTCTATTATCCGCAATAAGAATAATCTCTTTGTTGTTAGCACCGTAGAATACTAATTTTTTATCAGGTCCGGCCCTTAATTTTCCTGACCTGATTAAGGATTGTAAAATTTGCCATTGTTGAGGATTACGCTGATGTAAGTAGCCGGCAACCTGTTTAATCCAAGGCTCATCCCCTTTAACAGAAACAAATCCCGTAAATCCTTGGCCATCTAACTCATTAAATCTTATCACAACATCTTCGGCCGTCTTTCCCTCTCTGGGCTTGGCGGGATCATTGGCTCCAACTGCCTTCCCAATCCGACCTACGCGGTCGGCCAACTTTTCTGCTTCAAACATTCCTTGGGAAGTTATGGGATGATCTGGCAAAAAATCAGATAATAAAGTTGCAGGGGCCATGGATTCGTGCTGGAAGGCGACGTCAGGACCCGCAACAACTTCATTATTATCATAATGGGCCGCGGGATCGAGCTGGGAGGCGAGAATTCCACCACGGCCATTGAAATTATTTTCTATTGTTTCTACAGAATTTCCCTTGACTTTTTCCCTATGCTGCGGTATATTTTGGGTTGTGGATAAACCTTTTTGGTCAGAAAAACGGCGAGAATTTGTATGCAAGCGGCTCGGTGAATATTTTCTTGTTTCAGTTGCCGCAGCATTTGCCTCAGATCTATTTGGAAAATATCCTTTAACTATGCGATTATTTTTACTTGCTAGCATCATACTTTCTGGAATATTAGGAGTTCTTATATCAAAGGAGGATTGAAATGCCCATGGGTTTAATGGTATCCTTGGCTGTCGTAATATTGGGAATTGTGTGCGTGGTGTGGATATATGCTGAGAAATCTTATTTAAAACACCTTCACCACTAATTACTGCCTGACCAAACTCATCAAACATACCCTTCTCGGTCCGGCCCACGCGGCCGTTTGTTTTCTCTTGATTATTATCTCCGACGTCCGACGTCCATCCATTAGTTGCAAATAAACCCAGTCCCTTCCCGATCAATTTAACTAACCAACCTTCATCGTTTGAAGCTGCTCCGGAAACTCTGCTTGTAACTGAGAGGTTGCTGTCAAAGCCGCCGTCAGCTTCATCATTATATCTCTCTCTATTTAAAGAACTACCCTCACACTCCCAGGGTCTTTTTCCTGTTGGTTTTTTTACCTTTATCAATTTAATCTCTACATTGCCATAAGGCCTGCCTTCATTCTTCCATCTTTCGCTTTCCTGCAATAATGGCCCTTGATACTTAACTCTATATATAAACTCCCTGATGTCTGTCTTTACGGTGTAATAGATATTTTCACCAAAAATCCTGTCTAATAATTTATTGATAATTCCTCTATTCTCAATTCCCATCCAGAGGAGGGTTTCTTCTGGTTTAAGCCGTGCGTCTACATCTTTGTATACTGCGCCGACAAACATTGAATCTATCCTTATGCGCATACTTAAGCTTTCCCGAAGCCCTTCAATGTTCTTTATAATCTCTTCTATGTCTTCTGTCTTGTTTATCTTAAATAAGGGCTCTGATTGCTTCATTCTCTGCTCATAAAACCTTGCTACGTTTTCCTCTAAGAGAGACGGTTTTTCAAGTTTGCTCCTATCAATAGTAAACTTCACACCATAAATAGGGATATATCCTTGTTGTTTCTCTATAAGCCTAACTTCCTCTTTGAGCCAACCTTGAGCTATCCCTTGATGATAAATTGACTCATACTTCTCTTGCTCTGAGCCATCTTTAAAGTCTCTCTTTAATAATCCTGCCTGGATATCTCCAAAATATACTCTCTTGCCTCCAGAAGTGCCTGCTTCTTTAATTTCTGTCTCTGCTCCATAAGCTAATCCTACATTAAACCAGGAAAAAACCTCGGTAAGGAAGGGTTTATTAGGACTCTTTTCACTTGCGATCTCTGGATGCGAGTATCGGCTATCGCCATCATAACGGGCCGCGGTCTGCGTTTGCTGGGAGACGGCGGGGCCACGATCAACTTCATTTTTATTTTGTTTTATAGCGGCAAATCTATTCTTCTCCTCTTGCTCTACCTGCGCAATGAAAGCCACTTTAAATTTTTTAATTTCTTCTTTACCTTCTGCTTTTACTCTTATCATGACAATATAAATTCCACTGGCTATTCTTCTGCCGCCATTATTTTCCATATTCCATTCTACGGTATTAACGCCCTGACTTCTTTGAGATGGGTGAATTTCTTTGACTAACTCTCCGGCGATGTCATATATCTTAATCAATACCTCATCAGCTTCTCTGGAAAGCTCATACCTAATTTTCATCATATTCCCTGCTCCCTTTACGGGGTTAGGGTAGGTGAAAAAATTGGCTATAACGGAATCATCCACCGGCGCTTCATTAATTACCGCCTCAACACTCTTAGTAATGGATGCGCTCTTATCATCATTGTCAGTTACAGTTAAGGTTACTGTGTAAGTACCGGCTGTAGTATAAGTATGCGTTACACTTTCCCCTTCTAAACTCATCCCATCGCCAAAATTCCATAAATACTTAACTATCGTACCGTCAGCATCCGCTGCTTCGGCAATAAAGCTTACCTCTAATGGCAACTTACCTTTCTTGGGAGTAACTTCCATCCTGGTGATTACCGGCGCTTCATTGACTATTGCCGAAACTCCTCCTCCCAAAATAAAAGGATTAAATCCCTTATCTACAAGATAAACCCAAGCAGTCGAAACAGTAGAAGGTATAGGATTAGCCCACCAGCCAAAGGGTATATAATATCGCTTATTGGCATAAAGATAGGACTCCTCACCATTATCAAAAGTAACTTTAAACGCACCTATGCCTTCTCTCATCGTAAGGGCATCGTTGGCGCATTCTGCAGCCCAATCAGGATGGCTATCTTGATAATAATTGGCTAATTCTCGACAGGCAAAAATACCTCCGCAGCTCCATTCTACGCTACATACATCATGGCCGTCAGTATAACCTAAACCTCTTAACACTTCATCAATATAGTATCCGGCTCGCTCTTTAGTAGTTTTCCATATCTTATAAGCGCTGCCTTCTCCATATAATTGATCAATTAGTTGAGGAGTTAAAGAAAGAATTCCCCAGGTCTGACAATCAACAGCAAAAGTTTTGGTAGGAATAAATTGTCCATCTCTATAGAATCCTCCTTGATAAAAGTAATTTTCTTCTTTATCAAAAGCATAATCTCTAAAATATCCTATTTGCTTTTGCATCATCTCATTAATATCTTCTCTCGCAGTAACCTCACAAAGCATTTTGAAAGCACGGTAATCAGAAAAATTATTCTCATTAGAAACATCATCGGGATCTTTTCCATAAGTACCTTCAGGAGCATGATGAATAGCTCCGATTTCATTCTGCATTGCTTTTTTAGCAGGAATTACACTGAGGGCTAATATAACTCCTGGGGCATCAAGGGGTATCTTCCCGTCATAAATTAGATATTCTATTTGTAGAGGCCCTATAATAGGCCCAAATGCATTTTCTCCATCTATTGGCTTCCAATCTTCATGATGAATACGAGGATTATTGGGAAAACCAGCAAGGTAAGTTTTCCCATCTAAAGGATCGCTCTGGTAATAATAAGGGGAAATTATTCTAAAAAAATAACAATTTTCTTTAGGAACAATTGTTCCCCGATATTTAAAAGGATGTTCGGGATCATTAGCAACATAATAAGCCCTTAAATCGCGCAGTTCGCCCCATCGGCCATGCAAAAGCGTATTGGTAGATACACGCCCTTTCTCTGCCAATTCCTTATTGCCTGTTGCTGCTAAAGCTGTCTGCCAACAAGCGCCATCGTAAATATTTAAACCCCAACGTGTAAGAATTCTTTCCATAACTGCGCCTACACTATCAGCCGGACCCATTGACTCCCAAATCTCCTGCGCAGTATAATTCTCTCCCCCTTTTGTAGTATATTCCTCAGGTACTTGGAAAGAATGAGGCATTCCATCATCAAAAGTATTATTTAGAAGCCAATTGATTTCGGGAACGGAAGTAGAAACTGCCCTTTGGTCTCGGCTCTCCTTAGTTTCACAAAAAGCATTTTCCTCAAAAGGAGAAATAATTTTAGAGACAACTTGTACCCAGAGTGATTGTTCAGGCGAGCTTTTATTAGTGAGCGTGCTGCCGTTATTTCTCTTACCTAATTCCAACAAATCATCCTTATCTACCCAATAAATCTCTCCCTCAAGACTCCTAACCTGAACATCATCCCAACCTTTTATCCATGAAACCAACCAACCCCATAACCAAAAATGCTCTCCCCCTTTCTTAGAAAGAAGTTTACCCTCTGCTTTAAGTGTTTGGATATCACCAGAGGGGAGAATAAAAATAAGATTGTCCTCATCAACATATATGAGCTTTCTTCCGACAGAGGGATTAACAACCTCTTGGCTCTCTTGAGAATTAATCTCTTGCGTTTTTTCCTCTTTTTTTATCTCCTTTGGCTTAAGGTCTTTATCTCCACCGCCGAGCACAAACGGATTAAACCCTATATCTAAGAATATAACCCAGGAAGTGGAACAGGTATTCAAAACATCCGTGGGTGGCGACCACCAGCCAAAAGGAATATACACTCTCTTGGAAGCATAAGGATAAGCAACTTGGTTATCAGATACCTTTACCTTGAATAAGTCAATGCCCTGCCTCATAGTTTGCGCATCCTTCGCACATTCTTCTGCCCAATCAGGACGGCTATTTTTATAGTAAGAAGCTAATTCTCTACAGGCAAAAACTCCACCGGAAGTCCACTCAATTGACATCACATCATGACCGTCGGTATAACCTAGACCTAAAATATTTCCTTTCTGGTCGAAATAACCAGCCCGCTCCTTTGTATTCTTCCAAATCTTATAAGCAGTGCCTTCATCATGCCAAGAATCAATTTCTTCTGGACCAAAAACAATTATTGGCCAGGTCTGGCAATCTACGGCAAAATGTTCATCATTAGGAATCCACTTTTTGCCATCAAAGTGCATTCCTTGATAGAAAATATTATTTTTCTTATCAAAAGCATAACTACGCATATAGTTCTTAATCCCCTGCATTGTCTTTTTATAAATTTCATCCTTAGCTACTTTATAAAGCTCGCGATAGCCGGCATAAGCAGAGGTATTGTTTTCTGTAGAGATTTCATTATATGGCCATTCTGTCCCTTGTTCACTCCAAGTCCCTTTTGGCGCAAAACGAATTCCACCGATTTCTGTCTGTAAAAGCATCCCTGCCCGAGCAATTTCTTTGGCTAATCTTAATTCTATAGTACCTTCTGAAATCTGACCCTTATATTTTTTATAAGCTACCTGCAAAGGCCCAATAATTCCTCCCCACATATTCTCCCCCGTAATGGGTCTCCAATCACACCAGACAATTAAAGAGGGATCATAACCTGGCCTAGGATAACCAAAAAGATGGGTCTTTCCATCTGAAGGATCCTTGGTCTGCCAAATTCCATTTCCATTAAAAATTCTAAAGAAATATCCACGCTTACCTTCTTCATATTTACTTACATCTCTTCCTTGTGGGTCATTATAAATAAATGGATGCTCAGCCACATTAGAAGGATCATAATAAGCGCGTAAATCCTGCAATAGGCCTAAACGACCCTG
>JAHJHM010000245.1 GCA_018823915.1 Candidatus Omnitrophota bacterium | reverse complement strand
GGCACAAGCAAGTTAAAATTATTTGTTCTTCATTTAACAACCGTTCACTAAGTTCCTTCTTCATTTTACTGTCTTCATTTTGCACTTTGCAATATGCACTTTGCAATTTGCAATAGAATGTACTCTACTGACTATTTACAATAGCTGGTTCACCGTGTAAATTATTCTTCTTTGTATTGAAACTCGTTATTTCTGCGGCAAGGTCTTTAGCTTTAATGGTTATAGTCGGTAAAAAATCAGCCAAAGACCTCTCCTCAGGCGCGCCCAGTTTTCTTTTCATATCCAGTGTTGTGTATCCGCCAAAAAGCGCGTGATCTCCCTTGCTGCGTAATCGTGCAAAGCCTTCTCCATCAACACCACGCTCATAGGCAACCCCTGAAAGTTCTGATTCGGTATCAGCGAGCTTTTCACGAGCCCGAACCCTCTCTACTAACGCAATACGATCCTCCAGCAATTCCTGCTTGCGTGTCTGGATAGCAAAGTAACTTTGAGCAAAAGCGATTTGCTCCTTACGAGGATCGCCATTTTGAGCGATAAGATAACATGCATACCGAGTAAGCATAATATCTTCAATTTCCCGCTGGCTCCCTGATCCCAACTGAACCATTTTGTTGACGTCAACGAAATGGTCTGCAATATTTTGCCCTGACCTTGAACATGCAATCTTAGCTTTATCTACAACCAATAAAAAATTACGCCAATCCGTATAATCTAATAGCTTCTGTATATCCCGCGCCATCCAGTATTCAACACCATTTTGAGCATAAGCTGATTCTTCAAACGTTTTATTCAACTGGACAATTATCTCCTTCTTCATATCCTATTCCTCCTGACTAAAAACGACTGAACTATCCCAGATTCCCTGCTTCCCGAGCCATAGATGAAGCAAGAGACCAAATCTAACATTTATTTTTAAAAGCTCCCTCTCCGTCATTGCAAGGCGCGAAGCGCCGAAGCAATCTCAATCCTCTAACCGTCTCCCTAATCCCCTCCTCCAGCATCCATGGCGGCTTCCATTATCCCGTTACAAACTCCCTGCTTCCCGAACCAATCTTTTCATCTGCTCTGCCATATAGAGCGGCAAGGTTAGCACTTTATCATGCAAAGATAATTTCTCCTGCGAAACACGTATACCAAACAATGATTTCTTTTCTTCAATGAACAGTTTTAATGATTTAAGCGTGCCGGTTTTCCCAGCTTTGACCTCCACCGGAAATACCCGGGAATCTACCGCCGTAACAAAATCAACTTCAGCTGAACTGCTTTTTTTATCCCGCGCCCAGAAAAACAGGCCGCGCTCTAAATAACTATCAGAATAAGCCCTTAATTCCTGGCCGATAAACTGTTCTGTTACGGCGCCGGAATTAATCTGAATAAAATCATTCGCTAATGTAAATTCCGCCTGCAGGCCGCAGGCATTCTGCATCAGGCCCACATCAAGAAAGTTCAATTTGAATTTCATTTCATTGACTTGCGCTCCCAAAGGAAGCCCTGAAGCGGCCGTAGCATATACCGGATAAATAATACCGGCTAATTCTAAAAGGTTAAGCGCCTGTTTAATATCCCTTGATTTGCTATCAGGATCGATATTCGAATACTTAACACGATTACCAACAAGCCGCGGAGCTTCATATAATACCTTATGCAAATACTTGTGGGCAGAAGAGTTAGCGTATTTTCCAAAATCACTTCGATATGTTTGAAACAGAGAATTTTGGATTCTCTGACAATTTAAAAAATTTCTGTTTTCGAAATACTCATTAACCACAGTCGGCATACCTCCCACAATAAGATATATCCGTAATAAACCCATCAGTTTCTGATGCACTGCGCCATCGATTACGCTGTTTAATCGTATCTCCCCCAGATAACGACGCAACTGTTCATTGCCGGACGCCGTTAAAAACTCACTAAATGATAAAGGCTCAAGATATATAAATTGAACCCTTCCTACAGGCATTCTAAAATTTGAACTGTTCAGGGCAAATTCCATTAGTGAACCCGCGCCAATAACAGCAAGCCGATTATGCTTTTCTTTGAAATACCGCAGGGCCATTATCGCGTTAGGGCATTCCTGTATCTCATCAAGAAAAAGCAATGTCTTTTCCGCTTCTATGGGTTCACCCGTAAGAAGCCGCAGTTTGTTAATAATCTCAACAGGATCAAGTGTAGTGAAACACTGTTTGAGCTCAGGTTTAAATTCAAAATTAACGATAACGACATTTTTGAATGCCTTTTTCCCAAACTTTTCCACAATGTAACTTTTACCTACTTGCCGCGCTCCTCTCAACAATAAAGGCAGTCTTTCTTTACGCTCTTTCCAGCTAAATAAATCTCTTTCAATATCTCTTTTCATAGCAAACTCTTTCTATATGGTTAATATACAAGGATATAATATATCGAAATTGGCTATAATACAAGGTATCTTTTTAACTTAATTATATCTTTGATAGCAAAAAAGCGTAATATTTTTATTACTGTCCCTGATGTCCTGCCCCGTTAAATCTGCTTTTGCTTTTATTTAACCGCTGTAATCCGCGTAATCTCTGGATATTAGTTTTTTTATCTTTCATCTTTTGTAAATCTGCGTAATCTGTGAACCGTCTCCCTAATCCCCTCTTCCATCGTAAATGGCGGCTTCCCTGCCTGCCGGCAGGCAGCCAAGCAAACTCCTGATTTTACTGCTGTCGACAAGCAATGACCCGGTTAATTTCTCCACTTCTTCACCCTTACCCGCAATTTTACACAACGCCTTTAGGCAGTTTTTTGACTTTTTTAGATTGCTCTAAGAAATTATCTTTTGAAACAATAGGCCTTTTTATTCTTTTTTCCAACTGCTTTCTAGCATTACCGGCAATATCTCCTCCTGCTTTGGCATCGGATTTAAGCTTCGGCGCACCCCGCGAATCTTCAGTGCGGTGAATTTCGGTAGTTGCCCTTTCTCCAAGCATTGTAAAAATAAGCTCAAAATCATCCATATGGTCGCGCAGGTTTTCGCGTTTTAATCGTTTTATCTTTTTATACTGGCTAGGCGTAATTCCAAAAGTGGCTTTAGAGATTTCTGCCGTTAAAATTTCGTAATCCTTTTTCTCTTGTGCTCCGCGATTCTGCCATTCATCCGTAAGTTCTTCACGAATGGCAATACCCCGCATTCTTTTCTCAATCCAATCATCAGAATAACCTTTAAGCTTGTAAAGCATCCTTGTCCGTTTGATTGCCAGTTCCGGATTTTCAATTTCCTGCACCCGCTCATAACCAACTTTAGCCAGCCAACGTTTAAATGGTTCGGCTTTAGACGATGGCACTGACTGAATGATACGAAAGATACCCTCCGTATCAGCGCAATCGGTTTCGCGTAATTTTCCATCAGGAGCCTTCAGTTTCAACCCGTGACAAAATGTCACGACTTCACTACCCTCGTCTTTCAACCGCTCCTTCAGTTTTCGCCAATATGCACCGGCATCAACACTTTTCGTAAGAATACCGCACACATCCACAACGGAAAACCACCATTCACCCTTATGAATGGTTTTGCGTATTCCTTTTCCTTTAAATACCGCTATTCTTGTCTCCATATGCTCCTCCCCCCTTTGCATTAGCGTATTGTCAAAAGTTTAATCACCAATAATCAATCACCAAACATTTTAATTCGGTGTTGATTTTATTGAATTTTTGGTTATTTGAATTTGATTATTGGTTATTGCTTGGTTACCCAACAGGGTATCCTGCTGGATTATTGTTTCTTGTATCTTGGTTATTTTAATCCCTCCTCCCTGAAAAACAAGAAAAACCTTTTAAAATCAACGTTTTCTTTCGGACTTTATCATAAAAGTTTTGACAGTATAATTGCTATATTTTTCCTACTCTAATTGACGCAAGAAAAGGCAAAATCTAACATTTATTTTCTCAATACCCTAATCGTCTCCCTGATCCCTTCTTCCATAGTAAATGGCGGCCTCCAACCAAGCAGATTCCTGATTTTACTACTGTCAACGAGCAATGTTCCGGTCAATTTCTCCAGTTCTTCGCTTTTTCCGGCAATTTTACACAACCCCGGCCCATAAACCAAAGGAAGCCGCAAAATTACCGCCTCAAGCCCGGTTTCCGCGGTCACGCGCATCAATAAATCTTCAGCTTCTCGCTTACTAATACCATAAGCATCCTGAGGCGCAGGAACATCCCTTTCTGTATATGCTCCCGCCGTCATTGCGAAGGACGAAGCGACCGAGGGCGAAATGCCCGAGGAAGTGCCGAGCCCATCCGGGCGAGGCCAATCTCAAACCTCTCCCCATTGACCTTCACCGAACTAATAAAAATAAACCTCTTAACCCATGCCTTTACCGCCATTTGCGCCAGTCGCTCAGTTCCCAGCGCATTCACTTTGCGAAAAGCCTCAAGTCGAGCCCAGATGGGCTCTGACACTTCCTCGGGCATTTCGCCCTCGGTCGCAGGATTGCCTGCTGAGTCATTCATGATGTGAACCCGTACCACCCCCTACGCCTTCTTTTCTAAAAGCCACGACCATATGGGCCGGACCTTTATCTTAAGTCGTCCGGCAGAGAGCTCGACGCTCTGGTCATCTGTCAATATAAGGCAATCATCTATCCTGAATCTTTCCGCAGCCGCGAGAAGAGGCATCAGCTCCCTTTCCTTGACTTTATTGTCCTCTATGCTCGCTGTGGCTTGTATAAGCTGTTCCGGTTTGCCGCGTTCCGCCACAAGAAAATCTACTTCCCTGCCCGCGCTGTCTTTCCAATAAAAAACTTCCTTTCCACGGCGGAGCAGTTCAAGGTATACCGCGTTTTCCAAATATCTTCCCTTATTTTCTGAAAACTGCGACGCTACGGCGGTTATAAGGCCTGTGTCTATGCAATATATCTTCTTTGGGTTGACCGTCCTTCTTTTTACCGAATAGTCGTAAAATTGGACAAACTTCACGAAATTGACGTCTTCAAGCCATGATACATACTCACATACCGTATCCTTTCCGATCTTTTGTCCGGATGATTTCAAAAGGTTATAATAACCCATGATCGAGAAGAGCGAAGCGAAATTGTTTACCAGATACCTCATTAGCTCTTTCATGAGAGTATAATTCCTGATCTTGTGCCGCTCTACGATATCCCTGTAAAATACCAGTTCAAAATATTCCTGAAGTATCCTTATTTTTATGGGCTCTTCCTTTTCGAGAGTTTCCGGAAAACCTCCAAATTTCAGGTATTTTGAGAATTCCTTTTTTATAAGGTGTCTCTGTTGGGAGTATTCTACATTCGCCGGAACCTTTATGCCCTTGGCCGAAAGCGCCTCACGGAAAGAGAACGGCGTGAGAAAAAAGCTTATCGTCCTTCCACGCAGCGACGTCGCTATCTCTTTGGAAAGAAGCTTTGAGGAAGAACCGGTAAGGAATATCCTGAATTCCTTTTTTTCGGACATCCTCCTCACGAATTTATCCCAGTATGGCGCTTCCTGCACCTCATCTAAAAAGAGATACATCTTTTCCCCGACGTTCTCGGGGCAAAGCTCAAAGAATGCCTCCAAAAGGATCTCCCAATCGTCTTTGAAGAAAGGCAGAATCCTTTCGTCCTCGAAGTTTACATAAAGTATCCTTTTTGCCGGCACGCCAACTTTTTCGAGTTCCAGCATCGTCTGATAGAAAAGATACGTCTTTCCGCTGCGGCGCGGCCCGTAAAGGGTTATGACCTTTTGGAGATCCATCGGGAGCCTGACTTCCCTGCTGATAAGCTCGGGCCTAAGGCTCTGGGATTCTACGATAACTCTTTTAAATGCCTCCTTCTTGTCCATATAATATTCTCCTTATATACAAGGATAACTATTGCTATTCTTGTCCTTCTATGAAAGGATACTCTATTTTCCCTTTTTTGTCAAGCTTTAAATAGCCGCGCTTATTATGTGAAAACATCACAACTCTAACAGTTTCCTTAACCCCCTCTTCAATGGTAAAAGGCGGGTTCCACCCAAGCAAATTCCTGATTTTGCTACTATCTACAAGCAGAGACCCGGTCAATTTCTCCAGTTCTTCACCCTTACCCGCAATTTTGCACAGTGCCTTTAGGATACCATGAGGCAAAGAAAATAGAACCGCCTTCTTACCCATAGCATGAGCAATCATCCTTATTAAATCCGGGGTAGAGACATCCTGCCCATCACTTACCAGAAAAGTTTCACCTACAGCTTGTGGATGAGCAATACAAGTAAAAATAGCATCCACCAAATTACCGAGATAAATAAAACTGCGCCGGTTACTGATACCTTTGAAGGGTAACGGCAAACCAACGCCTGCGATTTTAATCAAACTTTTAAAATTGGCCTTCACCCCCGGCCCATAAACCAAAGGAAGCCTCAAAACTACCATCTGAAGCCCAGTCTCAGCAGCTATGCAAGCCAATAAATCTTCAGCTTCTCGCTTGCTAATGCCATAAGCATCCTGAGGCTCAGGAAGATCATTTTCGGTATACGGCCGTGAAGCTCCCTCACCATTGACCTTAACCGAACTGATAAAAATAAATCGTTTAACTCCTACCTTTACAGCCATGCGCGCCAGCCGTTCGGTCCCCAGAACATTAACTTTCCGGAAAGCGTCAATAGGATCAGCCACTGGATCATTCATAATATGGACGCGCGCCGCCAAATGGATGACTGTATCCACTCCGGCTAAAGCTTGTTGCCAATCCGTTGACTCATTTATATCTCCCACCTGAATATATTCATCAACCCCAGAGAGATCCCGCACATTATTACGCACGGCGCCTCGAACAATAAAACCCTTCTCTTTCAAGAAAGCACACAGATTGCGGCCAATAAATCCATTGGCACCAGTCACAAGAACTTTTCTTTTTTTATTTGTTTCCATAGATCCTATAAGATTATGCCTGTCATAAACTTGATAAATCTAAACACGATGTGCCTTCTTATTACATATATCGCCAGTTAATTCAGAAATAATCAAATTATATTTTGCTGCGCTAGCCTGCTTGGAATAATGTTTCAAAACAAACGCCCTACCCCTCATACCTTCATCTACAAGTAAAGCTTTTTCATTAAATGCCCTTAACACCGCATCACAGAAAGCATCATTGTTTTCAGGCGGAACCGCCCTGCCGCATCCTGAAATTTCTATTAACTGCTCCATTTCAGAATCAATATCAGCAGAAACAATAACAGGCTTTGCGCTGGCAAAGCTTGCGTATATTTTTGATGGAAAACCATCCTTTATTCCTATCCGAGTCATAGGAATCATAGTTATATCGGCGCTGGCATTAATCAAAGGCATCAACTGCTTAGGTTGATACGCAATTAATATGATATTCTTAAGATTTAATTGTTCAATCCTATCTTCCAACCATTTACGACGAATCCCATCTCCGACAACAACGAACTTTATCGGGTAATCAGACAAATGCTGCGCCGCAAAAACAACAGATTCCCAATCTTGCATCAACCCAATATTGCCGGCATATAAAACAACAAAATCCCCTATCAAACCATTTGCCTCAAGAAACGCCTTGTTTTTCGAAAGCGGACAATAAAACTCACAATCAACCCCATTGGGGATAAATGATATCTTTCCAGGAAGCACCCCCCGCGTGGATATGGTTTTCTTAAACTGTTCAGTAATAGTCACTATGCGTGTATTCCAGCGATACACCAATTTTTCTAAATATCGCGCCAGATCAATAAGGATTTTTTGTTTGATAACCCCACGGCTAATCGCAATATCCGGATACAATTCTTGTACCACATATATTGATCTAGCCCCCCATCGTAACGCAAGAAGATACCCGATAATACCAATGGTTAAAGGTGGAGAGTTTGCAATAATGATATCCTGTTTTTTTAATAAAAACAGGCTAACAAGCAACGAAACAAGGTGGAATCTTACATAATCCAAGCCCCTGACCCAAATCTTGCTACCTTTCATGGGAATCTTTACGTGCCAAACCGGAATCCCGCCACATTGACTATAATACAAAATTCCCAACCACTTTCTTTTCAGGGGTTGAGACTTTAATGCTTCCTTATCAATATTGTAGTGCGGAGTCGTAGTGAGAACGGTAACATCATGGCCGAGGCGCTTAAGCTCAAGCGCAAGATCGGTTATTATGTAAGAGGTAGAAACACTGTCGGGGGAAAAAACCAAGGAATGCAAAAGAACGCGGCTCATCTTTCCTGCCAAACTACCCGGCGAATAAAATCGGTGTAACTGAGAATAATTCTAACTACTTTCTCAGAAACATTATCCACGGCATAATCATTGACTAATTTTAGCGTCCGTTCATTGCCCCTCTTTTGGTGTTCAAGTATAGCCAACGCTTCGGTTATCCGCTCCCAATTGTAACCGACCATCATCACCGAGGCCTCTTCCATCCCCTCAGGCCGTTCATGGGCTTGTCGGATGTTTAACGCAGGAAAATTAAGAATTGACGATTCCTCGGTAATAGTCCCGCTGTCTGAAAAGACTACCTTGGCATTCATTTCCAATTTCACATAATCAAAAAAACCGAAAGACTTCATTATCTCGACTAATGTATGTAGGTCAACTTTATCATTTTCCATTTTAATTTTTGTCCTTGGATGGGTAGAGAAAATAATCCTTTTCCCATACTTTTGAGCCAAATTATTAAGTAAAGAAATTAATTTACTAAATTGTTCCGGGCACTCGATATTTTCTTCTCGATGAGAACTGAAAACAAAATAATCAAAACGGTTCAACTTTAGTTGCTTTAAGATATCGGATGACTCAATTTGCGGAAGATAATAATTCAATACCTCAAACATCGGGCTTCCCGTCTTGATAATTCTATCTGCGGGCAAGCCTTCGCTAAGCAAATTTTCTCGAGAAATTGAGGAATAGGTAAGATTGATATCACTAATGTGATCAATTATTTTTCGATTGCCCTCTTCGGGGACCCGTTGATCAAAACAACGATTCCCGGCTTCCATGTGAAAAACAGGTATTTTTTGCCTTTTCGCTGCAATAGCAGATAGACAACTATTTGTATCGCCTAAAACCAACAATGCATCTGGCTTTATCTGCCGCAATACGCCATCCGCACGAGAAATAATTAATCCGATTGTTTCTGCCGCTGTCTTACCCGCAGCCTCCAAGAAAAAATCTGGCTTACGTATATTTAATTCTTTAAAGAAAACTTGGTTAAGCTCATAGTCATAATTTTGCCCCGTATGAATAATTATGTGCTGAGTAAATTTGTCCAAAGCCGCCATAACCCTAGACAGCCTAATAATTTCAGGTCTGGTTCCAATTATCGTAGCTATTTTCATTAAAAGCCTTCCTTTTTATCTTTATCCAAAACAACATTCATCGCATAGGTATCGGTATTATTAGGGTCAAGAATTTGATTAGACCAAAACAATGTAACTAAATTCGCTGAACCAGTATTTTCTATTGAATGGGTGTATCCGGGAGGGATATCAATAACCCGCAGATCAGAACCATTAACTTTATATTCAATCACATCAGAGCAGAATATATTGCGCAAGGTAATCACTCCCTCTCCCTCAACCACTAAGAACTTCTCTGTTTTAGTATTATGATAGTGGTTACCCCGAATAATCCCGGGTGAAGTATTCGAAACAAAAATTTGGCCAAAACCGGCGGCTTTTAAAAACTCACCCAAGTATCCTCGATTATCAGATTTTTTCTCTAACGTATATGATAAATTTCCGGGGTCAAGATACGAGAGGTATGTAGCATACAGCTTTCTTACGAACTCATCGGCAAAATCAGGAGATAAAAGATTTTCACGGAAACCCTTGAAAGACTCTAACGTTTGCGCTAACTCCCCAAGAGTTATCGTATAGATAGGAAGGACTTCTTTATAGAAAAAACCGCTTGTATTGGGTGATTCGATCTCATTTACGAAAGCATCCATTACATCATCGATATAAATCAAAGTCAACCGAGCATGCACATCAGAAATAGATATAGGCAGGTTACGGCTAATATTATGACAAAAGGTTGCTACAACAGAATTGTAATTTGGTTTACACCATTTACCAAAAACATTTTGTAGGCGATAAACGGTTACCTTTGTATTTGTCTTTTTGGAATACTCCTTTAACAATTCTTCCGCATCTTTTTTACTTTGTCCATAAGGATTTTTAAGGCTTGCTTGTACTGAAGAAGAAAAAATGATGGGGGTTTTCCGTTTTTGCCTATAGAGCAATTCAAGCAGCTTTTTGGTAAAATCCACATTACCCATCTGAAATTCGCTTTCTTCCTGAGGCCGATTTATCCCGGCTAAATGAATTATCAAATCTGCATCTTTTAAATGAACTTCAAGTTCAGAGAAATCATTTTCTTTATCAAATTGGATAATATTATATCGTCGCCCCTGAAGCAAAAAAGCTACCAGATTTTTCCCAATAAAACCCTTGGCTCCAGTAATTAAAATAGTTAACTTTTTGTTAGCCATTTTTGTATTTTTTTAACTCCCCTACAACATAATCCACTTTCATCAGTAATTTGATCAACTCCGCCTCTGAGAGAATATGCGTATTATTAGAATTATAATCTTCTTGCGGCAAATCTTTCTGGCCTTCGATAAAATATAAATCATAATTCAAATCTCTATTATCAGCTGGAACGCAAAAATAGCCTTTCATATCCTGGGCGCGCATCATTTCTTCTCTTGTCAACAAGGTCTCATGTTGTTTCTCGCCATGCCGGGTACCAATTATTTTGATCGGATTATTGGCTTTAAATATCTTTTTCAAGGCTTTTGCGAGAGTACTAATGGTCGCAGCCGGAGCTTTTTTTACCAATAAATCACCAGAATGGGCAAATTTAAAAGCATACAAAACAAGATTCACAGCATCTTCAATACTCATCATAAACCTGGTCATATTGCTATCGGTTATAGTGATTGGCTTGCCAGACTTGATTTGTTCTATAAAAAGAGGGATTACCGATCCCCTTGAAGCCATAACATTTCCATAGCGCGTAACAACAATGGCTAACCCCTTCTGTCCGGCAACCCTAGATTTAGCAATAGCTAATTTTTCCATCATTGCTTTTGAAATCCCCATGGCATTTATAGGATAGGCAGCCTTATCCGTGCTTAAAACAACCATCTTTTTGACTCCGGCATCCATTGCAACATTCATTACATTCTCCGTGCCCAAGGCGTTAGTCATAAGAGCCTCAAGAGGATAAAATTCGCATGAGGGAACCTGTTTTAATGCCGCAGCATGAAATATGTAATCAACGCCACCCATTGCATCACGTAAACTCTCGGGCCTTCTGACATCGCCGATATAAAACTTTAACTTAGGATGCCCATACTCTAACCTCATGTCGTTTTGCTTCTTCTCATCACGGCTAAAAATACGGATTTCTTTAACTCCTGTCTCCAAAAATCGCCTTAACACCGCATTACCAAAAGTGCCTGTTCCGCCAGTAATAAGCAGTATTTTTCCTTTTAACATAAGCTTTTTAACCTCAATAGTTAGTAATTATGTATAACTGAAAATATCATATATCAAATTAGAGCTCGCGTCAATAAACTTAATCCCAGCGATCTTAGGAATTAATGTCGACGGCGATAAGTAGATAACAAGTTAAGCTATACGGAAATTCTCTGGATAAAAATACTGAGATACAATCAAAATATTCATAGTTAAACCACTATTTGTTTTCCTTTAAAGAAGCAATGGCCTTCTTTAATTCTTCAATTGTTTTTTGGGCTGTTCGATCCCACGAAAAATCTCTAGAGCGCATTCTCGCTTTTTCTGCAATATTACTGCGAATATCAGCGTCTAAGGCTAAAATTTTTTTGATCTCTTCTGCCAAATACTCTGCATTTCTTGAAGGATAATAATAAGCGGCATCTCCAAAGAATTCCGGCAATGGCATATTATCCGTAGAAATAATAACGCTCCCGTGAGCCATAGCTTCAAGCGCAATGTTCGGACAGGCCTCAACTCTTGTCGTGGCAATAAATGCTTGGCAATTTTTATAGCACCACGCCATTTCTGAAGCTTTTAACAAACCCGTCCAACAAACTTGATTAGCGATTTTGTTTTGAACTAAAAATTTCTGAAGCTTGCGTTTATACGAAGCCATGACTTTGCGTGCCTCGCCGGCAATAACCAACTTAATTTTTAATCCTTGCGCATGAAGCACCTGAAGAGCTGTTAAAATATCTTCCAGCCCTCGATATGGATCAATAGACCCCGCGGTAAATAAAAATTTATCCCGCTCTTGAGGAATTAAAACCGGTCTAACCGATTTTTGATTATCAACTTCTTCGACTCCGTGATAAATAACTGGCACGTGGCTCGGTGAAATATGCCATCTTTCAATAAGATACTTTTGAACATAATAAGAAACAGCGATCGTTCTTTGCGCCTTAAGCACAACCCTATGCGCAACATTTTCTAAGAAAACATTTCTTATTTTTTCATGAAACGGATTCTCAGATGAATACGTTAAGGGAAACATGTTTCGAACCATATTAACCACCGGAACTCTTCGAAATTGAAAATACCTCTCCATTGGAATAAAAATTACATCTGGATTAAAGAGATGAAGATTATTGATTAACGCATGATCAGAAACTATGGCACATGGTGAATACGGCTTACAAAAAACAGATAATATTTTTTCACTTGAAATCAAGCTATTATCGATACTGAACCCTCGTGGATAAGCACATAAAATCTTCTCGATATCATCTCGCTGAGAAAACCGTGGAAGCATATTGCTCAAATATTTTCTATAACCGCCACTCATTCCTCCGGCGGTTAAATTTAAAATCGCAATTCTCATTATAGGCTTTCCATTATGTTTTTTCTTAATCCGTTTTAGGCATGCGTCCGCAGCCCACAAGATGCGACGCCTTAAACACCCGGCATTGTTCTAGGCCAGCTTTTTCCATCCAACGTCTAACCGTTTCCTCTGTTTGCGGGTTATCAAATTGAGGAGCAAGCCAATCAAACGTGTCAAGCAAAGACCACTCAAAAAGTTGTCTTTCGCTTAAAGGTAAAATACCTTCATAATTTGCCACTGGCACCAAGCGCTTGAGTCCACCGCCCAAAATTGGCACCTTCGCCAACAACCGACTTAGTGGCAACAAATTAGGCATCAATGTCTCTAAAATCATAAATAATTTCTCTTGGGGCATACGCTTTGTAATCGGACGCAACCAAAACTTCGGCAATAACATTCTTTTCCAAGTTTTCTCGTAAAAATCTACACAAACTAACCCACCGCGAGAAACCATAAACGTTAAAGCAGAAAATGCCTTAGCCACATCCGGCGTATGCTGTAAAACACCAAGAGAATAAACAAAAGGAAAGAAGGCTTTAAGAAAAGGCAAAGCATAAATATCGCCCTGCACTACATGAAAATCTTGATGATGTCTTAAATTCGCATAGCAAGCGTCAACAGCGCTTGAATAATCCAGCGCAACCACTTTGGCACCCGCTTCTAAAGCCACTTCTGCAAATCGGCCCGCGCCACAGCCGGCATCCAAAACCCATTTTCCAGCTATATCTTCAGGTCGCCAACCAGTCGCCTTCCAAAAGCGATCAGCAGAAATCGAATGACCTGAATAACTATCAAGCTGTGTTTGCCGAAACTTATTCCATTGCATGCCAAAATTGTTTGCATAATTTGATTCGGAAACAAAACGAGGAATAAACCCTCGGATCAAATAGCGTTGATGACCATCTTCAGAAACTAGCCAGCCTGATTCAACGCGTCCGTTAGAATAGATCGGATTTTCCAATATTAAACGTTTGCCTGTTTGAGGACAACGCATAATTTCAAGCAATTCTAACCGCATATCATCGCACCTCGTCACATTGAGACTCGATATTCTCGTCGCCACAATTCAAACAACACCAACGCAAACAACCGCTCGCTATTCGCCCGGCCTTTCGCTTGGCCAGAAAACAACTGATTTATCGCTTGATGATTAAAAAATGTATCTTGCGAACCTAAAAGAACTTCTTTAAAAAACGTCAGCCAAGGACCACCCTGCAACCACGCCCCAAGAGGAATTGAAAATCCTTGTTTTCTTTTTTGATTAAAACTCGATGGTAAAATCCGCATAGCTAACTTTTTAAGAAGTACCTTGCGACTAGTAGCAGTGGCCTTTAAATACGCTGGTACTTTTCCAAAAGCGAACTCACACAAACGATAATCAAGCAAAGGTGCGCGAACTTCTAGAGAATTCAGCATGCTAGCCCGATCCACCTTTACTAAAATGTCTTCAGCTAAATAATTCTCAAAATCCATACGAGTTGCTCGATCCAGTAAATCAACTGCTAAAGGAATCCGCTCTTCCCTGATCCTTTCAACTGCCAAAAATTTCATCCCCTGTCCAGACAATAATTGCCACCGCATTCGTCTATCAAAATACGAAGCGATCAAAGGAAGTCCATTCTGAAAATCAGCTCCCAATCCCTGCAGCCAATTACGGCCCTTGAAACCAACAGGTAGAAATGCCTCTGCTGCATTCGCAACAACTAAACGCAAGCTTCGTGGAATTCGACCCAAATTCTGCTGCATCCAAAGCAATCGATTATAATGAACATATCCGCCGAATAACTCATCCCCGCCATCACCTCCCAAAGCAACAGTACAATGCTTACAAACTAATTGACTAACAAGATACGTTGGAATCATTGATGAATCCACCACAGGCTCATCAAACTGTCGGGCTAAAAGCGGCAAAAGGTCAACGGTGGATTCGCCTGCTTCGAGTTCCGTATGCTCCGTGGCAAAATGCCGGGCGATCAGCCGCGCGTGTTCGGTCTCGTCATACCTGCTATGCCCGGGGAAACGGATCGTGAACGTCTTGACTTTCGGTTTTGCCCGTACCGCCATGGCGGTTACTAAACTCGAATCCACCCCGCCACTCAGAAGAATGCCCACCGGCACATCCGCCACCATTTGCCGACGGACCGAATCCTCCAACAAAGTTTCCAGTTCATCTAAAAGCGCGTTCTCATTGACTGCCGCGTTTGCCTTCAAAGCCGGTAATTCCCAATAACGCCAAACCTTCGCTTGGCCGCTTTGCATGTCAAACAACAAGGCGTGCGCGGGCGGCAATTTGTTGACACCTTTAAGGATACAACGATCCCCAGGAACAAAACCCATCGCAAGATAAGAATCCAAACCTTCTGTATCAATCCGTCGAGAAAAAGTTGGGTCGGCCATTAGCCCTTTCAATTCTGATGCAAAACGCAACGTTCCATCCGCAAATGTATAAAACAACGGTTTCTCGCCAGCCCGATCCCGCGCCATAAAAACCTGTTGTTTAAAACGATCATAAATCGCGAACGCAAACATCCCGTTTAAACGCGAAAGACATTCAACTCCCCACTCCCGATACGCTGCCAAAACCACTTCCGTGTCACTCTGCGAACGAAAAACATGTCCTTGGACAACGAGCTCCTGCCGCAAATCCTGAAAATTGTAAATCTCGCCGTTTAAAACAATGCACAGCCCGGCGCGCTCATTGAGCATCGGCTGATGACCTAACGCAGAAAGATCAATAATCGAAAGCCGACGATGACCGAACTCAACCCGACCGTCCGCAGAGCGCCACAAACCGAAATCATCCGGCCCGCGATGTTGCATTGCATCTCTCCCAACAGCAAGCCAAGCGCGATCAAGAACCAAAGTTTTAGAAACAATTCCTATAATGCCACACATGAAACACTCCTCAGAGAATACATTTAAAAATTAGGTGTATGCCCAACAACATTCTTTATAATTCCAATAAAACGGTCACAAAGTCTCTCACCTAACAAGACAAGCCCCCACTTATATACAAAATAATACAAAGTACAACCAAGTCCACACTCTGCCTCAAGCCTATTAGCATATTTTAGAAATGAACGAACACCACGTTTACGCTGAATTGAAAGAAAAGGATATGAATATTTGGATAAATCTACTCGAACACGATCTGTGAGCAGAGTGCCATGTTGCCTATCAAGATATTTTGTTACCTCAAAATAAGCTTTTGTGAAATTAATCGAATTATCTTCCGAAATGCTCCCCGGCTTATATCGGCTTTTTTCCGCGACAGAAGACCCGAAATTAGGCTTATCATCCCGGAAAGATTGTCCTGCTTGAACTACAGGAAAATCGCAATAAATAGAATCATGCTCAAGGCAAATTTTCGCCATCAAATAAACTTGGTACAGCAAGGTTCCATCGAGATCTTTTGTGGCAACCTTCTGGGCATCATCGCGGTTGATCGTGAATCCACAAATGGTCACGCTCCGTTTAAAAAGCCAGACTACTGTTTTCTCTCCGTGAGGTAAAACAGTTGTTGTGGGTAAATACCGAAAATCTTCAACCCATCCATCTGGATGAATAGAAATATAAGATCGCAAAATATATTTTTTGTCTTCATGTTCCTTCAAGAATTTAAGAAACCGGTCAAGCGCTCCGGGGATAAAAAGATCGTCGTCTCCCATAAACATAACAAAATGACCTGTTGCCAACTCAACAAGCTTCCGGATATTGCCATCAAAACCAAGGTTAATTTCATTTTCAACATAGCGAATTTTATAAGGCAATCGATCACTAAATAATACTACACTTTCCCTGATATTTTGCCTTTGAGGCGAATGATCCTCGCACACAACAATCTCAATGCTTGCAGGATCACAATCTACCGATGAAAGAAGCTCTACAAGTTGTTGAGGTCGATTATAACTCGGGATACAGATAGATAATAATGGCCTCATCCTTTATCAACTCCTGACTCAATGGACTGAGACCTCACTTGATTGGCCCCAGAAATTTCTCCCACAATCATTTTGGGTACCCCGTTTACTATGGGATAGCTCTGATGGCATTTATTGCACAAAACTGAGTCACCTGTTTTCATGAGCGCATCATGATTGCATTTAACACAGCGCAACAAGTTGATAAGATTAATTGCTCCATTACGACGATTCTGTGAAAAAATTCTTCTAAACAAGAACAAACATAATGATCTAAAGGCATCCTTAAATTTATTTGTGGTTGGCGGACATGCATTGAGCTCTATCGGGTAGCTCCAATTAGCACTATCGCTAGGATTTACTATTTGATACTCAATGCTATCTGACCAATAAAAGCGTACATATAAAGAATCAGGAAAAATCCTAATATAACGTTGAAATGTAGAATCTTTTTTAAGCTTTTTATCATATAAATTAACCAACTCTGGATCATTTTTCCATTTGGTTTTTTTCTTTATTATTAATTTCTGGTTTTCTGCCGCTACCTCTAGTCGATGATAGGTATATGGATTTATTCTTTCAAAAAAAGCATCCGGAGTTTCAATATAACCTGCTTTCGCGACTCTTTGGAGTTCAGACAAAAAACTATCTGGATCGTCAGTGTGCTCAAGAACATGGCTGGCGATCACAAAATCAAAAACTTTATCACGAAAGGGTAATTTTTCACATAGCCCAAAAACAAATGGGCGGTCACGTACTAATTTCTTCTCTATGCGTTCGGAACTAGCTTCAAAACCATCCAGTAGCACATTAGCTCGTGGATACGGATTCCCTCCAGATCCGACTTCTAAGACAAGCGCTCTAGCATTTACCGGAACGTGCAACCGTCGTAGCGACCATCTAATTCTCCGCAATCCAAGAAATCCTGCAATGCGCATTACCCAACTTTCCTGACTTTGACTAGTCATTATCTTCCTTTCAATGCATAAAATTCTCTGATCAATCTTTGGTTTTTATCGCTTCAACAAACAAAGACTCGTCGGGTTGATTATCTAAAATGGCTAAATTTGGAACGCATCCTTCTTGAAAATGACACCGACGAACATCTTGGAAACCCTCGCTTCGTAAAGCCTTAGCTAACATTTCAAAATCATACATAAATTTATGTCGCGCATAATAACTATTGTCATCTTCAACAAAAAAATAAGAAGATAACATTTTTTCTTTATCGCCGGACTGATAAAGTGCAATCGCATATTCTAAATCTGGGACTGAAATGCGTACCACTCCTCCTGGTTTTAAAACGCGATAAATTTCTCTAAAAAGGCGAACAGCGTCTTTGCGAAAAAGGTGCTCAACGAAGTGAGATGAGTATGCAAAGTCAACCACCCCGTCTGCAAAGGGTAACCCATACGATAAATCATGATGCACAAAAGTATTTTTTCTCAAAAGGCGACAATATTCCTTCCTGCTGTAATACCTTCGAGAACCGCTAAAAGAATAACATAATTTATGCAAAAATCGTGGCCATGTCGCAAACAACGTATTTAAGCTTCCGTCAATATTAACCCAACCCGGCACAATCGTTAACCCGCAGCCAATATTGATTTTGACTGGCTTACTTATCCGTGTCAAAGCAATACGTTGATACTGCTTCAGTCGTCCTAACAATAATGTAATCCCATCCACCAAAGGCCTTAACGCGCTCATGCCAATTCTCCCTTGATTTCCTCAAAACATTTTAAGACTTGCAGCATACGCGAAACCACGTCATGGCCGTCATCATAAACTCTTCGAAACCCCGCCTCTGCCATTCTTTTCCTGCCAGGTTCGTCTTTTAAATAACGTTCAATCTTTAAAAGCATTTCTTCTTCGGAGCGAAAAAACTCCACCTCCTTGCCTTCCTGAAATAAAGTCGCAAGGTCATCAGTATACTCGGAAAGCATAAAAGTTTTTGTAGCTGGTATCTCGAAACACCTTCGCGTATAAGTATCACGATTTAATTTAGACAAAAAACACAAAGCGATGCGTGCACCGCATAGCGCCCGATTGTATTCCTCTCCCCAGACTAACTGTACCGGTATTTGATTCTTAAGCTCTGATGACTTGCGGATTACGGGATCCCAATCATATCCAGGTCCGAACAATTTTAGCCGCCACCCACGACGCACAATAGATTCCAGCAAAGCAACTCGCAGATCAGGTTCATAGTGTCCTATGAACACAACATCACATTCATAACGTTCCTTATCCTGACGAGAAAGATCCACAGGATGATTAAGATCAGAAACAAACCAAGAACGCAACAGCTTTACTCGCTTGGCACCTCTTCGGCGAAAATCTTCAAGATTATGGTGACGATAGGCAAGCACTAAATCATATTCCGAAATTCCAGCTATAAAATGTTGCCACAACCAGAAAGAGTATCCAGAAGTAAACGGGTCATCATTATTATAACTAAAAACCTTGCAGTGGGGTATTTTAGCCTTTAATCCTATTATGGTTGACGGCATTACATGCGTACCTCGATAAATAAAAATTAAATCTGGCCAAAACGAGAGTGCCGAAGCGAGCAAATCACGATTTATTTTCGTTATTCGTGGACCCCATATAAATTTATTTTGTGCACGCAACCAATAACAATTGATAATATTGCCTGACCTGAAGTACTCAGCCCAATAAAACACTCCTACTTGATGGCCAAGCTTACGAAAAGCCTCAACCACAGGGGCTTCATGAATTTTTGAATGCCCATCGCCAACAACTAGTATTTTCATCTAGCAACTAATCTTCGATATTTTCTTCTTAATCTCATATCTTTACCCATCGGTCTGGTATTAGCCCTTTAAATCCCCAAGCTGTCTTCCCATAGGTTTTATAATTTGGAGCAATCACAATCTTTTTTCTTTCTGCGCCTAACCATGCCCCCCACCAGCTAAAGGTGCTATTGGCAATGATAAAGTGCTTGCACTGAGTCATAAGCCAAAGATCCGCACAGGCTTGCCCTTCCCCTCGATTCTGATCCACGCATGTGACTTGATCTTCCGGCAACTTTACCGTTCTGCGAGCAACGTCAAGATTGTCTGAAAAGAGAAAAAAATGAGGTTTTTCAACCCTACTTAAAATCTCTCGAGTTGCCCGAAGATAGTAGTTTTCTCTAAGATTATAAAAAGCATTATTATTGTTCGGCTTATCAAAGAATCTCACGTGCACGGCAACAGCATTACAGCTTAAAATACGTTCAGCCATTCTGCGACTAACTTCATCTTTTGGTGGGGTAATCCGTAGATCCTGCCGAATGATCTCTTCGATATCCTTAAAATAATTTTCGCTCTGCCAAAGACCATCTAAATAGACCGTTCCTCGCTTAAACCGATAATCAAGCAACCTGGCATCAAAATCTAAACCTTCCTGTTCCAAATAACTTCGTAAATCAAAAGGACGCTGTCTTGCTATAAATTTAGCCAAAGCCCGGCGATAACGCTCAAACGGCTCCATGCGCTCGTACGATGTTGCTTTGCGTGCTTTAATATTGAAACAATCCAATGCATATTTACGATGATACTGATGATCGCGCACAAAGCCGGTCACACCATCAATAATCAATTCTGAGTTGTTGACCAATGCTAGGCGACGAGCAGCAGCATAACAAAAAAGCTGATTGCCGAGACCGCCTTTAATACGAACAATAACTTTAGACATCAGAAATACCTCAGGCAGAGAATTCAAAAAGACTTACACTCCTGGCCCGCAGAATTTATACCATCATTGACCCATCGCAGTCTATAAAGAATAGACAAAATAAACCAAATGATTAACGCATTCATAACATATTTCTCGCCATACCACAACCAATGCGGCGCAGCCATAGCAATGATTCCTAGCAGCGCCAATTTCGAAACCGTCATACGCTCCACCGCCCACCTTTCTACCTTTGCAAAAAGAAAGCTCCAAAGAGCTATAATTATAAAAACACCTGCTATTCCAAAATTCATAAAAGGTACCACAACCGCATGGGTTCCGCCAATCCCATAAGTCATCTGCCATGCCGGGCCATGCAAACCGTCAATTGGACGAACATAACCAATCCAATCCGCTAAAAAACCAGGAACTATTGATGCAAATAAACCTAGATAAGTTTGGCCGTAATTAATTGGCAATTTGCCATTTACGTAATCGCCTGCAACCGATATGGGTGTAAGCAAGCCACCAGACCACGTTCCGGAAAACAAATTATCAAACCGAAACTGACCTGACGTTAAGAAATCAGATGTTCCATGAACGCCAACAGAGGTCGACCGAACAACCCCAACAAAATATGAGATAACAACAATAAAACATCCTGCTGCAAGGATTATTAGCCAATTTTTCTTTATTTTGCCTATTGTCGTTCTGGAAAAATCTTTTCCCCAAATGAAATACATCAAAAGTGCAGCAAAAACACAAGGAATAGATTCCCGATCTCCTCGCAGCAACTGAAACCAAATCACAATAACTAAAAAGGCGATCAAGACAATCTTACGTTTTAATTTTCTTAATCCCGCGGACTTCTCAAATATTGAATCTGCGAAAGCAAATAAAAGAAATGCATAAGAAACCATCCATGCTGATGAAAAGTTCCAATTTTGATTTAAAGGATTTGACTGGGTATACGCCGCAGTAAAGATTGTTTCCTGGGGCGCGTTAATCCAAGTAAATCCAATAGCAAAGGTAATCCAAACAAAAAAAAATGGTAATGAAAGAGTTTTCCCATGCGCAGAATGACTATCCCTATCTTCAACTAACAAAGGTATAGGTAATTTTCTCTGGAACAGTAAAGCGCCAGCCATAAAACCCGCAGTCCCTACCGCGCCGATCATTGACATTAGCTCAACAATTGCCTTGTCTGTCATATACGGATTAAGCGTCAGTTGCCAAAAAAGTAATGGTCCCTTCGACTCGAAATCATACCAAAGGTATGGAATAATGTGGATAAATGGTAATGAATAGACAACAAACAAAAGGATGATAAGCGGCCCCACCCGTGCTTTGCGATAGGTCCAACCCAAGCATCCTGCAGCTAAAACAAAAATCATTACCGAAACATAAATAGACAGATTAATTCCAATATTAAAAAGAAAAATTCCCGCAATACCAAATAACCAGAAAAATATTTGCATCATATTTATTCTTCTTTTTTAACTGCAACACAATGCCAACCAAAACATGCCAAATCCTTCGCAGACTTCCCGCCTCGCACCTTGAAATAAAGATCCCCCAAGAGACCAAAGACATAAGCCAGTGGCCAACTCCAATCTCCACAACTGCGTGCTATCCCACCAAGCCGCATAAGCTCTTGATGAAGATATTTAAACCAATCGCCGTTTGGAGAAAGCTCTTCAATTATAAGCCCATGTGCAGGTAAATGATATTCATACCAATAACGGCTAAAACCTGAACAGTAGTGGTATGGCGCAAAATGAACTAGCGAGGCAAATGGAGCAGTTAGAATTAATTTACCACCCGGCTTAAGTAAGCGGGCAAATTCGTCAAAGACTTTTGTTGGTTCAGGGATATGCTCAAGCACTTCGCTACATAAAATAGCATCAAAAGAAACATCCGGCTCTGGAATTGAAATAATGTCACAGACCAAATCAATATGACTAGTATCCCATTGGCCAGTTTGCAGCCCCTTGCCATCACCTATGCCTGTATACCGGCAAAAATCTTGAGACACATAAGACAAGTGGCCGCACAATGAACGATTACGCAACTCACCCGCTCCAGCGTCGAGAATTCGGCTTCCGACTGGCAAAGCTAAAAGCTTTTCTTTTAACCAAGCTTGTCTATTGTCATCATTAATATTTTTATAAAACATAAATCCTACCTTTATCTCTCTAATTTTACAAAGATAAATATCCCAAGTACATATCGCTGACTTGTTAAATTAAGGAGCTTAGCTTTTTCTAGCGAAAATGTCTCAATTTTTCCTTCTTGATGGATTAATATCAAAGAGGAAAGTTCAAGGGAATTTCTCATTGCTAACCCAATGATAACTCGAGGGTCGGACACGCGATGAGCATTAAACTCAACTCTTTCAGCTCCGACTGGAACAGAGAGATAAAAAATCCCATTTTCTTTAAGCAAACGCGCCATATTTTTAAAACCAAGCTCAAAACCTTTAGGATTTACAGAATCACCATACCTTCCTAGTCCAAAATGCTCCAAAGCGTGCAAGCAGGAAACAGAATCACAATAGCCAGTCATTCCTTCAATGGGCTTGGTAAAATCTAGCTGTTTAAATACTATGCCAGGTATTTGCG
>JAHJHM010000134.1 GCA_018823915.1 Candidatus Omnitrophota bacterium | reverse complement strand
CGTTTTATTGCAAAATGCAAATTGCAAAGTGAAAAATGCAAAATAAACTTAAAAGAAATAGAAGAAATAATAGAGATTATTGCAAAATTAGTAATTACGGCAAAGAAAAATAAATAATTTTAACTTTTGCAATTTGCATTTTGCACTGAATATTCAGAAAAAACAGACGTGGTTCACTGAATATTTACGAAACGTAAGGTAACCGCTTCGTTAAAACGAAAAATACATTTGCCTTATCGTCTTTTGTAAAATTTACCTTCTATCATCTGTTTAAAGAATCGGAAGGTAAGTTTTTATCTCATATTCATGGACTCTTTTTCTGTATTCATCCCACTCTATTCTTTTCCCCATAATAAGATTGTTGAATATATGTTCCCCTAAAGTTTCTTTTAAAAGCCGGCTATTTTCGGCAATTTCAATCGCTTCAATTAAACTCCCTGGAAGACAACCTACCTTCAACTCCTTCATCTCATCATAAGTTAAACGATAGACATCTCTTTCTAATGCTTGAGGCAAGGAATAATTTTTCTCCATACCTTCTAAGCCGGCAGCCAGCATACTGGCAAAAGCTAAATAAGGATTGCAGGCAGGGTCAGGAGAACGAAACTCAATTCTCATCGCCTCTTCTTTGCCCGGCTTATACATAGGGATTCTTACTAAAGCACTTCTATTGCGCCTTCCCCAACACACATAAACCGGAGCTTCATAGCCGGAAACGAGCCTTTTATAAGAATTTACCCATTGATTGCACACTAAGGTTATTTGGGAAGCATATTTAAGAATTCCCGCCACATAACTCTTCGCGTCATTAGATAAATAATACTCATCATTAGGGTCAAAAAAGGTATTTGTATCTCCCCTAAATAGAGATTGATGCGTATGCATACCGGAACCATTAATTCCATAGATAGGTTTAGGCATAAAAGTAACATACAAACCGTGTTTCTGAGCTATTTCTTTTGCTACCATTCTATAAACCATAACAATATCCGCCATAGTCAAAGCATTGGCGAAACGCAAATCAATCTCATGCTGGGAAGGAGCAACTTCATGGTGAGAATACTCAACATGAATTCCCATTTCCCCTAACGTCAACATAATTTCCCGTCTTACTTCGTTTCCTGCATCCAAAGTAGTGATGTCAAAGTAACCTCCCTCATCCAAGACTTGAGTTGATTTTTCATCTTTAAAGATAAAAAATTCTAACTCCGGTCCGACATTAAAAGTGAGTCCTTTCTGTTTTGCCTTATCCAAAACTTTTTTTAATATATAGCGGGAATCTCCCTGATAAGAGGTTCTATCGGGATTTAAAATATCACATAGCATTCCCGCTTCTGCTTCTTCTTTTGGCCGATAAGGTAAGATAGTAAACGTAGAAGTATCAGGCATAGCAATCATATCCGACTCATCAATACGGGCAAACCCCTTAATTGAAGAACCGTCGAAACCCATACCATCCTCCAGGGCATGTTCTAATTCATCTCTGGTAATAGTAAATCCTTTCATTTGTCCGGAAATATCAGCAAACCACAACCTTATAAACTTCACATCCTTTTCTTTAACAATCTTTAAAACATCTTTTTTGGTTAAATTATTATTAGTCATCAAATCCTCCTCAATGAGTAGACCCTTGACAAAATGAATATTTTGTCAAGGGTAGGGCGAAGCCCGTCTACGAATTGATCCCGAAGCGCTTCTGAAAAATGTCGCAAGAGATTTTTCAGATATTTAGGCGCGAGGGACAATGTCTAAATTCAACTATACTAAGTCCATAGGACGCCATAAATTGTAGGGCGAAGCCCGTCTACGAATTGATCCCGAAGCGCTTCTGAAAAATGTCGCAAGAGATTTTTCAGATATTTAGGCGCGAGGGACAATGTCTAAATTCAACTATACTAAGTTTCATTTATATTTTAACAGATTTTTATACTAAAACAAAATCTTATCTTCTCTCTTTAAAGATACCTTTTTATCTCCTAAAACCTCTCCGCAATCCTGGCAAATGTATTCATAAAAATAGCCATCAGGAAGAATTAACAAAAGCCGCTCCATAACCGGCATTGATAGACGGCAATTAGAGCAATACAGCCTCGTTGCGACAAAATCTTTATATTGTCCGTCGTCCTCTTGCATATATACAAAAAAGGGGACAGACACCTTTTTTTCTACCCAAACAGGCCGTAACCTGTTTGGGCTACCGCTCTTTCGCCGGTCTCCCCTGGCGCGAATACTTTAATGACCGGTTTAATGTTTTCTCTAAGGCTTTGACAAATTTATCTGTTCCTACCGCCAACCCTCTATTTGTTTTTAATCTAATTTCATCTACTATGTCACGATCATTTTCTTTTAAATAATCACGCCATTCTTTAAACGTCATGGTTTCATAATTAGTAAGCTTTATTGGCCCTTTTTCTCGATTCCCTACATGATCGGACGCGCTAGACCATTCATATTCCCAGGCATCTCTCACTTTTTTTATACGCACTGGGTTATTCTCAGTATATCTTATAGCGCGATATAAATGTGTGTCACCTAATATGCAGGAATAAAATCTTCCCTGCCATAAATGACCCTTCACTCCTCTTTGTTTATTCATATAATGCGCATACCTGGCGTGGATAGTTTTGAATACTTTTGCTAAATCTATTTCTTTTTTGGGAACTGTTATAAAATGCACATGGTTATCCATTAAACAATATGCAAGAATTTTTAAGTCACACTCTAAGGCACAATCATTCATCCATTCGCAATACTGTTTGTAGTGACTTTCATGATCAAATACCTTTTGCTGATAATTACCTCTCTGAGTAACATGGTGAGGTGTGTCTGGAACAACTATGCGGGCTTGTCTCGGCATACAGTTATTTTATATAGAAAAAAATATTTGTCAACGGAAAAGGTGTCTGTCCCCTTTTATTTTTATCGCCAACTAATCGCCACAATCGCCAAGCATTAGCCGGATATCTCCCAATGCCCGCCCTTATCAGGCCCGATACGGCGCAAGCGTTTCTCCTCTTTCAATGATCGTATAATCTTTTCGATGCCGGGAATGCTCATATCAAGAGCGGCCGCTATCTCCGGGATGGTTACGGACGGATTCTGGGCGATCATTTCAATAACTTTCACCCTACTTTTCACCTTACTTTTCACCTTACTTTTCTGCCCACCTTCTGCCAACCCTTCTGCCAACCCCTTGCCTTCTTCCCATTTAGGTCGATAGAAAACCACGACAAAGCCGGTCTTAAGCCTGTTGAATTCAACCTTGACCCCGGCCGCGACACATTCATCATGAATACGCTTGATGCCGCTTCCCCAGCGCTCAATATCCTTGGATTTATACATCGTCTCGGCAATCAGGGGATTGCGTAAAATAGACTTCTCGTGACCGGTAAAGAAGTCTTCCGGGTTAATTTCTTTAGGGAAAAGCCCGGGGTTGTAGATTTCGATACGATCCTTGAATATTGCCACCTCATTGCCTTTGGGATTGGAATAATCCCGATGGCACAAAGAATTGCCCACGGCTTCCCGGATCGCTTCAACCGGGATTTCCGGGATTTCCTTGCGGGGCCCTGATTTGATTTCAGCACGCCATTTGATATTGCCGTTAACATAAACCTCGGCCTGCTGACGCAAGCTAAAGAGATTCCCCTTAAACGATTTGATATCCAGAAACGTCAGCTTGTCCGTCCCTGCAAAGATCGCGGCCTGAACTTCCAGAGGATTATCGTCGCAGAACAAAACTTCAGCCGCGCGCAATAAATGGTTCCCCTCTAAAAGATGCAATTTATGCAATGTCGTCTTTACGTCAACGAACTCGAAATCCACGCGCTTGGCTGTCTTTGCCTTACGCATGAATTCTTTTACCGCTTCCTCGTTGACATCAGTAAGCGTCTTTTCAGACACCTCTTTATCCCAGAGAAATTTCCTCTTCTCCAATATCCGTTCTTCAAGCTCCTGCGGGCTCATAGCTTTGTTGGATTCTCCAACGCGCAGATATGCCCGGCCATAGGCGAAATAGGGTCCGTTGTTGCCCTTAGCCTCTACAACAATACAGTCTTTTCCTTCAATCTTACGCGCCTCTACTTTGGGATAAACCTTCGGCTCCGTATTATCCACGACCGCCTGTGTCACTTCTTTAATTGTCATCCGGCCAATGGTCATCCCTACAACTTTGTCATGCTCATCGATGCCGAAATATATCTCTCCATGGCCGTGTTTATTGAGCATGGCGACAACGGAGATAACCGCCTCTTTTAATTCCGCGGTCGATTTCTTAAACTCGATTGTTTCCGATTCCTTATGCGTCATTAAATTCCCCCTCTAACGAAATCTTTTATCGCCCTGCGCTCTTCTTTCAATTCCTTCTGAACTCCACTAATGAATATTTTGTATTTTTTCACCATTGAATCCAGCCCGCTTATTTCAACAAGTTAAGCGTTGATCCAATTAGAGATTCGAGTTCTTCCTTGATTGTTTTTGCTGTTTTTTCAATATATTCGCCACTGGTTTGTATTGTTTTTGCTTTTGTAAGAAGCTCGGACATCAATTCTGTCTGCTTTAACATTTTTACAATATTCTCCTTAACAATAGCTAAATCTACGTCGCCTTTCTTTTCTTTCCTCGTTTGAGTAATTATATAAATCCTGGCAATTTTATAGGCAGCTTCTAAAAAAATAGTGGATTGCGAGTGATCTATCATGGCTTCATCAACAGTGCATAAAAAGTCATTTCCATCAATTTTAAAGTCGCCCATTTCTACGGGTTCGTACCCCTTCGCAAATACAAATATTCCGCAATCGGACTTCCTATTATCTTTCGCCTGCTTCAGTTCTTCAACCGCATCTCGTAATTTATAATTCTGCTCCTTTTTTGCTTCAACTACAACACGTCTACCCGGAGCTCCACTTGTATCACCTAATGTAATAACATAATCGCCTACTTTGCATCGTGGAATTTCTCCTATCAAACCAGTAACATTCTCGGTTGAATCTTGCAATTGCTGACCAAGTACCGCAACCTTCTCATATAAAATTGTCTCAAAATCACGCCCTTTCTGTGTGCCCTTTTCGGCCTCCTCAGCTTGTGTTTCTTGCATTCCCAAATGTACCCTAAGCTCCGAAAAGAAACTGTTATTCGCAGTTTTAATTTCTTCAACCTTTTCCTCAAATAATTTCTTTACTCTCGACATGCCAGAATCATCTTTATCTAAAGAAAATTGATTTTTCAAGCCATCCGTAGTTTCTAGCAACTTATTGTTTACTGCCTGTTCTATTTTCGAAATTACACTTTCTTTATTATTAGGATCTAAGGTTTTGGCAAAAGCACTGCCAGGCCCAAGTTCTCTTTGCAATAACAAACTAACCTTTCCGCTTTCAGCATTAAAGTATTCTTTTAACAATACCGAAAGGGTTCCTTTCTCACCCAAAACCGAACTAATGGTTGCCGGGACATCCCCTTTTTCTTTCTCAAAGTATTTTTCTAATTCATCTGCTAATGATTTTTTAAATGCTTCACTGTATTCTTGTAAGTTTTTTTCAATCTGATTAAATTTTTCATCCACTATTTTTGTATCAAGGGAAGGACTGGCAGAAAGAATGGCAATAACACCAACTTTTAATGCCTCAAGAGCCTTATCTTCTCGTTGAGGTGACTCATAACTAATGAGATATTTTATAACATTCTCATCTTTAACCGTCAATTTCAGCGATAACTCAGGTGGTGATTTAATATTCGATGAATTTATGGTTTCGCTCACCTAAACCTCCATTGATTCTTTACGTCCAGCTCTATTGAAGATTTTGCTTGCGCCAAGCATCAACGGCTTCCACAATCCCATCTTCACAGGAACTTTTTGACCATTTATCCCAAAAATCCACAGTGCCACTATTAGGTTTTGAATTTGGTTCTTTAATACGTACCCTGCTCGGCAACAAGCTGGCATCACCAACTACCAACGCTTCTCCCGTATCTAAAATTGGTAAAACATCCCCAAACCCACCTAAACTGTCCGGTAACAACTTCCGGACGACAGACTGATCTTCAGCATTTGTTAACCGCATCGCGACAAGATTATTACATTGACTTAATACGGTGTGATTCACCTCGGATGGCCGCTGGCTTATAATTACAAGTCCCACTCCGTATTTACGTCCTTCTTTCGCTATTTTTTCAAATATTTTAATAGATACTTCATTCGCGGCGTCACCTTCGGAACGCAACGGGATATATAAGTGCGCCTCATCGCAAAATAAAGCTATCGGATGACGTTTCTCCAATAAAGTCCATTGTTGCAATGAAAATGTAAGTTGTCCGACAAGACTCACAATCAAAGGAAGAATGTCCGAAGGCACCTCAGAAAAATCAATAATCTTTACTCCGCCTTTCTTATCGGACTGTAAGCTCGTTCCAGCTATTAGTTTCCGCGATAATTCGTCGAGCCATGACAACTCGTTAGCCTCAACAGGCGCCTGAAACAAGAATCCTAACCGACGATCTGTACGCTTATTTTCAAGTCGCGCAATCATTCTGCTTAACTTACTATGAAAATCCCCTTGTTTTTCTGTTCCCGCCTTCGCTCCGGGAATCATTTCAGTATTCAATCGATTTAATTCTTGGAATAATTCGTCCATCGAAAATGGTACCGGGCTATCTATCGTAAAATTCTCAAGCAGCTCATCTGCCTTTTTTTCCCCTAAAAACTTTCTTTTCATTTTTACAACTTCTCTAGCAATTATCATCGCCTGATTCGGTGCGTTTTGGTCGCTTCGATCAACAAACATCGAAATAAGGGCTTCATATCCTAAAAGCCAATATGGCAGATACAATACGCCATCCTTTAACCCTTTTCCATTTCCAAGATCTCCCGGGCCCGCCACGCGGTAATGCTTAATACCGTCGCCCTTCATCGGGGCATATTCTCCATGAAGGTTTAGAACTAAAGCATTCACGCTTGGCAAAACTGCCGCCTGCTCAAGCACTCTCGCTGTTGTCCAAGACTTGCCTGATCCAGTACTGCCAACAATTATCGCATGACGCTGAAAAAACTTGTTTCCATTAAGGTAAGCCTCCGCATCCTCATCTAAAGTATAGTGCCCTAAAGATAGTTTTTGCCCTTCATCCGTGACATTCGCGATAACTCGCATAAACGATGTCAGGATATCTCCTTCAACAGCAAAACATTTCGCGTCTATTTCCGGGACTGTTTCAAGAGTTCGCCGAAAAACGTTTTCTTTGGTGCCAACCTTATCGATTAAGGTGCCAATAAGCGTAACGCGCACTAGATTAAGCTGAGGCATTATCGACTCAATTTCAATTGGATCCCCTTCCTGCTCTACGGATAACTCCTGCTCCACACTGCTTCGCGTAATCTTCTGGACAACGCCAATCAAATACTGACCCGCCTTACTACTTTGCAAAACAACAAGCCTATTAACCTGCATCCTCCGAAGCCTATCTAAATCCGCGACTTTAATTATTACCATAGCCGTATCAACCGAAAGAACTGCTCCTAACGCTTCTTCGTCTTTATACGTAAAGATTGTCATGTTAACGTCCTTTCATAATACGCGATCTAAAAGACCGCCAAGTGACCAAAGATTCAAGTCTTTCAATATGACGCCGCCACAATGTTCGCAATTGAACATGCGCGTGCCTCCAGCCGTCTCTTCAAAGGCAAGGAAATGTTTACAACCCTCATCAAGTAAAACTTTCTTTGCCGCTTCCGTAAGATTCTTCGCAAGGACAACAATATTCTTGTTATAGCGTCGACATTTTTCTAAAAGCTTTGGCTGAATATGGTCATCATTAAATCCGTACCCTATACAAAAGAAACTTTTTCCTGAATCAAGCGCCAAATCCGCTCCTGCCACAATAGAGCGAAACGGTTCCTCGTGCGTCTCTTTATACTTATTTATTCCCGGCGTTACTATTGCAGGCGTAAACCCTTCTGGCAATGCGTCCATTGAAGGAAAATTGTACACAATTCCATCCCCTCCGCGGCACCATTTTATAGACCCATGAACCTTCCAGATATCCACCATGCGAAATGGTGTCTGATATTTATAAATCGTCACCGGCTGCTTTACGCAACGCTGACCTATATAACCGTAATCAAATCCCGTAGTCCACGCATATCCAGCCACATCTGCCGCATATTCTGCTATATGATCATAATTTGTGGTTATGAGCGACAACCGTTGGTGTGTACTACGAAAAAGGTGATCATAAAGCCGGGCGAGTGGAAATATCCCAGACAACGAATTAATAACTTGGTATAAAGCTTTCTTGTCCGCTGAATAAATAAACTCCCAAGTCTTTTGAATTATAAGTTTTGTTACTTGCGGACTAAGCTGAACTTCTTGCAAAGCGGCTTCCAAGTGCTTTTGTGCTAAAACATTTTGAAATTTCTTCCATGTGTCTTCATCTTTTGCCCCTATCAAAGGGGTAACATTAGCCACTAAATGTTCACCAATCTGATGAACGTCAGGGATTTCGAAGGTCGCAGAATGCCCGCTTCCCAAAACAATCACAGGATTGGCCGCTAAACAATCTTGAACGAATTTGTAAACAAACTCAGTTAGTGATTTTTCTATATCATTCCCTGCTTCCTGCGACATCGAATATACCTCGCCATCTCTTCAATCTTCTCAAGTAGCTTATTCTTTATCCTCAATGTTAGTCGGCTTATCCTGCAATTCCTTCCGTTCTTTCTT
>JAHJHM010000133.1 GCA_018823915.1 Candidatus Omnitrophota bacterium | reverse complement strand
GCACAAGCAAGTTAAAATTATTTGTTCTTCATTTAACAACCGTTCACTAAGTTCCTTCTTCATTTTACTGTCTTCATTTTGCACTTTGCAATATGCACTTTGCAATTTGCAATAGAATGTACTCTACTGACTATTTACCTTCAGGGGCAACTCTGGTTTCTGTACTCTGCCTGCCGGCCGGCAAGGCAGGGCTTCTGGTTACTTTTATTATATCCTAACAGGAATTCCTCTATCTTTCAGATATTGCTTCGTCTCCTTTATTGAATACTCTCCATAGTGAAAAATAGAAGCAGCTAGCGCAGCGTCAGCGGATCCTTCTGTTAAGGCCTGATAAAGATGTTCTAAGTTTCCTGCCCCTCCCGAAGCAATTAGGGGAATGTTCACTGCTTCAGAGATTGTTCTGGTTAACTCTAAATCATATCCGTCTTTGGTGCCATCACAATCCATACTGGTAAGAAGAATTTCCCCTGCCCCTAATTTTTCAGCTTCTTTAGCCCACTCTAGAACGTCTATCCCCGTAGGCTTCCTCCCCCCATAAGTAAACACCTCCCACTTTAGCTGATGGCTGATGGCTGATGGCTGATAACTTTTTTTGGCATCAATCGCGATGACAATACATTGGCTGCCAAATTCCTCTGAAGCCTGTTTAATTAAGGAGGGGTTTTCTACTGCCGCGGTATTTATGGAAACTTTATCCGCTCCGCGCTTAAGCAGAAGTCTTACATCCTCTATGTTCCTGATTCCTCCGCCAACAGTCAAAGGGATAAAAACACGCTCTGCGGTTTCAGACACTACCTCTAAAATTATATCGCGCTTCTCGATGCTTGCCGTAATATCTAAAAATACTACTTCATCTGCCCCTTGGCAGGAATACATAGCGGCCGATTCCACTGGATCTCCGGCATCTCTTAATTCTAAAAAGTTAACTCCTTTGACAACCCGCCCGCCTTTAACATCTAGACAAGGAATAATACGTTTAGCTAACATCTCTTTAGGATTAAGGATACAGCATTCAGGATTCAGTACTAAGGACTAAGGATTAAGGATTAAGGATTAAGCCAAATTCTGAATTCTGGCTGCCGAATCCTAAATCCTAATTACTGATTTAACAAAATTTTCCAATATTTTTAAACCAAGTTCACCACTTTTTTCAGGATGAAATTGGACACCCCAAATATTATCCTTATTTACCGCGGAAGTAAATTCTGTCCCATATTCCGTTGTAGCAACAACTACATCTTTATCCCGCGGTTCTACATAATAAGAATGCACAAAATAAAAATACGAATTATCCGGAATGTTTTCAAAAATTTTGCATTTTGCATTTTGCATTTTGCATTCTACTGTATTCCACCCCATATGGGGAATCTTTAACCGTGAATCGTGAATCCTGAATCCTGAATCCTGAATCCTGAATCTCTTCACTTTACCTTGAATAATATCTAAGCCTTTGTAAATTCCATGTTCTTGGCTTTCAGTAAATAATAACTGTAACCCCAAGCAAATTCCCAAAAACGGCTTACCTTCGCCGATAGCTTTAAACATAGCAGGTAGGACATCAAGTTTTTCAAGATTTTCGATACCTCGGGCAAATGCGCCTACGCCGGGCAAAACTATCGCGCTGGCTTCACCTATATCCTTGGCGTTACTAGTAACCTTTGTTTCAGCACCAACAGCCTCCAAAGCCTTAGCCACACTCCTTAAATTCCCCATTCCATAATCAATTACTGCTATCATAATAATAAGAATTCAGAATTCAGGATTCAGCGTTCAAGATTTAGCTTTTTGTAAAAACCATGAAGCATTTTACCTACTTCATCAGCTAACTCCATCAACTCCTGATAATCCTCTTGGTTCATGTATTTTAAATCTACTGATAAAATTAAATAATACTTTGTTTCTTCTAAAGAAGCAGCGGCTATATTTATAAACTGCTTAAACTCCTTATCGCTCCTACGTTTGAATCCCTCTACTATATTTGCAGGAATTGATATTGACGATCTTCTCATCTGCGAAATTAAGCCAAATTTTTCTCGCTCAGGAAAATTCGTAGTAACTTTATAAACTTTTAATACCAACTCATGTGCTCTTTGCCAAGCTTTCAATTCTCTAAAAGTTTTCATTACTGAATGCTGAATCCTTAATTCTTAATCCTGAATCCTTACTCCCACTCAATAGTTGCCGGGGGTTTAGAAGAGATATCGTATACTACTCGATTCACCCCTTTTACTTCATTAATAATCCGGTTGGAGACTTTGCCTAATAACTCATAAGGCAGCTTTGCCCAATCAGCGGTCATCGCGTCCTCGCTGGTTACTGCCCTTATGGCGACAACGAACTCGTAAGTCCGTTCATCCCCCATGACACCAACTGTCTTAACCGGCAAGAATACACAAAATGACTGCCAGAGTTTACGATACAATTTAGCCCGTTTTATCTCATCAACCAAAATCCAATCCGCCTCACGCAAAATGTCTAATCTTTCTTTGGTTACCTCTCCCATTATCCTTACTGCCAATCCCGGCCCAGGGAAAGGCTGGCGATAAATAATTTCATCAGGCAGTCCCAATTTTTTACCCAAAAGCCTTACCTCGTCTTTAAATAACTCTTTAAGCGGTTCAACAAGTTTAAACTTCAAATTCTTGGGCAGCCCTCCTACATTGTGATGGGTTTTAATCGTTGCCGAAGGCCCGCCAAGCGGCGATTTTGACTCGATCACATCCGGATAAAGCGTACCTTGAGCTAAAAACTTAATTTCGCCCAGTTTTTTTGCTTCCTTACTGAAAACATCAATAAAAATTTTACCTATTATTTTACGCTTGGTCTCAGGATCTTTAACCCCTTTTAGCGCTTTAAGAAAAACATCCTGGGCATTTACCATTTTTAAATTAATGCCGCGCCCCTTAAACCTTCTTTTAACTAGTTTTACTTCATCGCGGCGCAAAACCCCATTGTCAATAAATAGAGCAACTAAATTCTCACCTATTGCTCTATGAAGCAAGGTAGCTAAAACAGAAGAATCAACCCCTCCGCTTAATCCACACAGCACTTTTTCATTCCCTATTTTTTCTTTTAAATTCTGAATAGAGTCTTTAACGAACGACCGCATACTCCAGCTGCATTTGCATCCGGCGATATTAAAAAGGAAATTTTTGAGTATCTTTTTGCCTTTTAGCGTATGTATCACTTCGGGGTGAAACTGCAGGCCATAAAAATCTTTTCTCCTATCCCCAATAGCGGCAATCTCTGTGTTGTCGGTTGAACCGATTATATTAAATCCGCAAGGCACCACGGTTATCTTATCCCCATGGCTCATCCAGACAGTTTCCCTATCCCCCAACCCGTTAAATAAATCTTTTTTGGATTTAACCCTAAGGATAGCTTTTCCATATTCTCGTGCGTGAGCTCGACTGACTCTGCCTCCCAAAACCTTAGCCATAAGTTGCGCGCCATAACAAATGCCTAAAATAGGGATATCGGCATTAAAAATATTCTTATCGCATACAAGGCTTTTACGCAAAACTGTGCTTGAGGGTCCGCCAGAAAGAATAATTGCTTTAGGAGGGCTTTCCAGAAGGCTGCGAGCGACGATATCGTAAGCGACTATCTGCGAATATACTCCACATTCCCTTACCCGACGTGCAATAAGATGGGTGTATTGTGACCCAAAATCTAAGATTGCGATCCAATCCTTATCCATACTCATAAAAAGAAGTTTATCACGAAAAGAGAAGAAAAGAAAGGCAAAATTAAGCGCGGCTCGGGAATGAAAAAGATCTTATCCCCCCTTTCATCAAGACTACAAAGTATAAATTCGGAATGAAATCGGCAGGCAACGGACCAAAGATGGTTTTTTTATTCTATCTTATTGCTTTGGGGTGTTGGCCATTCCAACAATAGAGGCAGAGTTTTTCTTTGGGCAGGCCGATTGCTTCTACCATATCATCTATGGTCTGATAACGCAAAGTTGTAACCTCTAAATCCTTAACAATCCATTCCACAAAGTAAGGAAATCGTCAAGGACAAAAGTAAGAACGTTACTCTATATTTCTATGGAATTTTCTTTAAAACTAAAGTAGCCATTCCCTCCAATTATAATATGATCCAGCAAAACAATGTCCACAGTCTTAAGCGCTTCTTTCATGGCCTTTGTTATCTTGCAATCGTCTTCCGATGGCTTTAAAGATTCTCCCGGATGATTATGAGCAATAATAACTCCAGTTGCATGATTCTGTAATGCCCTCTCAACAATTTTTCTGGGATATACTACTGATTTATTAACCGTTCCTTTTTGTATAGTCTCAACTGCCAGCAGCTGATTTCTGCTGTTTAAAAACATAGCTTTAAACTCTTCGTCAGTCGATCCTTTTAAAGAAGCTTTCAGATAATCATAGACAACATCTGGTGAAGAAAGTAAATCTTTTTTGTAAAGTTCCTTTTCAAGATAAATAACTGAAATGTCTTTTAAAAAATTGAGGAACAAAGCAGTGTGTTCGGAAACGCCGCAAACTTTTTCCAGCTCTTTTCTGTCAACGTCCAGTACACCGTTGATTGTCTTGAATCTGGATAACAATTCCTTAGCAATAGGTTTGGTGTTTTTTCTGGAAATAGTAAATGATAAAGCGAGCTCCAATACCTCATAATCAAGCCATTCTCTTATTCCACCTCTTTTGTACTTTGCTTTTATTCTCTTGCGATGCCCAAGATAATCTGGTTTTAAAACCTTATTCACTACCTACCTTTAACTTTTCGCTGTGCTTTTCCCAATCCGGCAAAAATGCAAACATCAAACTCTTAAACAGCTTGCCATGGTTGGGAATTTTTATATGCAGTAATTCATGAACGATTACATAATCACAAATCTCTCTTTCCCTATCAAGAAGTTCGGTATTAAATGTTAATCTCCCGTTCTCTGATAATGATGCCCATTTGTTTCTCATAGAACGCAGATGTATCTCCTTTGGCTCAACATTCAGTTTCTCTGCCCATTCAAAAATACTGGATTTAAACTTTTCTGCCGCAGTCGATTGCTCCAGACGTCCATTTTTACTTAAAACCACCGGCATCTTATTTTCTCTCCAGCCTTAAAATCTTCTCAACAAGTTCAACGGCTTTTGTTTTATCCACTTCCTTCAGTAGTATTTTATACAATTGTGTCGTCAGCTCTCTTTTCTCCTTGCTATTGAATTTCCAGTGAGGATATTCTTCAAATATATCATTAATCTTCGCTGCCAGTGTATCTGGCTTTGAAATTGTATCCCTTTTAAACAGCCAGTAGATTGTAAAGGTATTAACATCAAAATTCTTTTCGGCCTGTTCCCTGCGTGCCTGATTAATCTCCTTGATAATTTCCTCCAGCTTTCTCAAAGCATCAATAGTCGTAACGCGCCTATCATCATACAATTCAATAACAGCCTGGGCCTTTTCTCCAATCTCAATTAAATATGGCTGCTCATTTTGATTATCATCAACGAATTTAAAGATACTTTTTCTTAAATTGATTACTTTAACGTTATCTGACTTGCCGCTTTCCTTTAATGCCTTAAGGGTATCTTCTTTTATTTCATAAATCGGGAGTATGGAGGAAATGTCCGTTGAATAAACATGCTTCTGGACTAAATCAGAAGTCTTGCGCATCAACTCCTTATCCAGAAGAATCCTTCTGCTAAAGGCATTCTTAATAATACTGTAAAGATAGGAAATCTTCCAGTAATCGCCCATATAATCCCTTAAAAATTTATCCGGTGAGATAATCTCATAAAGCATCTCAAGCTGTTTAAAAAAACCATAAAAGTCTTGCCTCTTGTTCTTATCGCTGAAATATTCTATTGCCCTTTCAACTGCCTTATCATCCATCTTGCCTTTTGCCAGCTCAAGATACGGCTTTGCCTTTTCTTTCATCAATTTCGCAAAACCTTCCTTCAAAACATCAATATTTTTTATCACGCTCCCAACAATATCAGAATCAAAGGCCAATGCTTTTTCCAATCTTTCAAAGATACCAATAAAATCAAGGACAAAACCAGAAGGCTTTTTTAATCCGTCCTCATCTTCATAAGGCCTATTGACTCTGGCAATTGCCTGTAAAAGGGTATGGTCCTTCATTGGCTTGTCAAGATACATGCAGTAAAGAATAGCGGCGTCATAACCTGTAAGAAGCTTGTCAGTAACAATCAGGATTTTGGGTAGTTTATTCTTTTTTGGGAATATCTTTCCTTTTAAGTCTCTCTCATCACTCTCTTTCATGTAATGCTTCTTTAATTCTTCAGTATCATTATGAGCCTGGCTGTAAACAACAACCGAATATTCTGCCGGCAATAGCTTATCTAGTTCTTTCTTGTACAAAGCACAGGCCTGCCTGTCCACACCAACAAGAAATGCCTTATATCCCATTGGTTCAACATTTTCTTTATAATGCTTTGCAACAAATTCAGCTACCTTCTTAATCCTGTCTTTTGATTTCAGGAAATTCTTTAGGCTGACCGCTTTTTCAAGAAGCTTGTTTAACTCATCGATATCACTCACGCCTTCCTTCTCCATTAAGGCAAAGAATTCCTTCTCAAGCATTTCTTTAGGTACTCTTATTTCATTAGGCGCAAGGGTGTAATGCAGAGGAACGGTTGTCCCGTCTTCTATTGATTCAGCGATAGAATACTTATCCAGATATCCCTTATTATCCTCTTTGCCGAATATCTTGAAAGTCCCCTTACCATAAAGGATTTTATCAATTGGCGTCCCGGTAAAACCAAAATAAGTAGCATTCGGAAGAGCTGCCATAAGAAAGTTTCCCAAATGGCTGCCCGTTGTTCTGTGAGCTTCATCAACAAGAACAAAAACATTGTCTCTTGTGTTTATATCCTTCGGCATACCTTCAAACTTATGAATCATTGAAACTATCAGTCCGCGATAATCTGATTTCAACAAATCCTGCAAATCTTTCTTTGATTCAGCTATTTTCATGCCCTCATCAATCTTGAATCCATAAGCATCGAGATTCCTGAAAAGCTGGCTTTCAAGTTCATTTCTATCTACTAACATTATCACAGCGGGTTTTTCAAATTCGGGCTGCTGCAATATCTTTTCTGCCGCGACAATCATCGTAAATGTTTTTCCCGCGCCCTGAGCATGCCAGATTAAACCTGTTTTCTTTTTCTTATCTAAAGCTCTGTCTATTAGCTTTTCAACTGCCCTTGTCTGATGCTGCCTCATAATTATCTTTGACATAACGTCATCTTTCTTGAAGAAAACAATGTAATCTTTTATGAATTGAAGGATTCTCTCCTTGCTGAAGAAGCTTTTTACCTTTTCCTCGAAATTGACAAAATTATTTTTAATTTTGTCATTCTGAGCCACATTCGCTACGCTCAGCGCAGGCTCCGGCGAAGAATCTAATTCAATTCCTTCGCTATGTTCAAGACAATCCTTCCAGTTAAACAAGCCCTTGCGGTCAAGATTCCATGTAACGCCGTAATAAAAATCAAGCAGATGAGTAACATTAAAAATCTGGTTAGATGTTACCAACTCGGGAGTTTCAGCATGATACCTTCTTATCTGCCCTATACCTTCCTCTATGCCTTCTCTTTTATTAGCTCCTTTGGTTTCAGCTATTATTACGGGTATTCCGTTAATCAGAAAAACCACATCCCCGCGATTAGTAAACTTACCGTTTGTATACTGCCATTCATCTGTAACGTGAAACTCATTATTTTTAAGTTCCTCAAAATCAATAAATCTTATATCTAATTCTCGCTTTTCTTTATCAGAATAAACTGATTTTTTTCCTTTAAGATACTGCAGGATTTCCTGATTGCCCTCTATTGAACTTTTGACATTTTCAAGCTTCTTGATAATCTCATCTGCCTTCTCATCATTGACGATGCCTTTGTTAAGCTCTATCAGTTTCTTTTTCAGGATATCGTAAAAGAACAGGCCTGCTTCACCGCCTCTTAAGGCAACAGCTTCATCCCTAGTTATAGGTGTCCAGCCTATCTGAGTGGCGTATTTTATCAATGGATCCTGAACAATGCTTTTTTCTGACATTTTAGTTAACCTTTATATCCAAATCTTTGATCCTTACTCTTCCGGTCATAAGTTGGTTGAGCATGGTTTTGAAGAGGGATTGAAGAGTTTGTTTTCGTGATTCGGCTTGGGAGAGTTTTTTATCTATGCTTGAAAGGGTGTTAGCTATTTCGTTTTGTTCATTTTTTGGAGCAATTGGAACGAACCAAGGTTTCAAAAACTGTATATTAATATTTTTTTGTGTCCCGCGAGGAGCCATCATATTCATCTTATCTTTTTGCGTACGTAGGTAATATTCTAAGTATATATTAAGCACGTTATCATGTGGAGTGATTCCAATTATGCTATCAGGAAATGCACTATCAAATGTTAAAATTGCAGTGTCGCCTATATTTGCAGCTATCGTTATTACAATTGTTCCTTTTGGAAAAATCTTACTTATAGAAAGCCCCAATTCATTAAGTGTCTGGGTATAAGATGTAATCCTTCCGTCAGAATTGGCAATATCACCAGTTTGTATAAAAGGGATTTTACCTCCATAAAATTTTGGTTCATTTCGTGGTCTATGTGTAAATTTCCCCCTCTCAATTAATGCAATGTCCCCCAATTTTTTAACTTCCCAGCTTTTCGGTATCAGCCCGATTTCTGTTTTCTTCTGCTCTTCACCATGCAGACCCTCAGTAAAAAACTTGTTCGTTAGGGATTTCTTCAACTCTTTTGTTGTCTGGATGATTTTTTCCTGCTGTTCTATTGCCTGCTGGATTTTTAAAAGGACAACTGCGATTTTTTGTTGTTCTGGAAGAGATGGAAGTGGTATTTTTATATACGGAATTGCTTTGCTGGAATGCTTTATTGTTATTCCTGTTGTATACTTTTCTATAATTTTCTTAACAAAATCATTCTGCAATACAAAATAGGTATAATCTTGGTTTAAGTCTTTATTAGTAAATACTATTTTCCTTATTCCTGAAGAATATGCTCCGGATAAACCTTTTCTTATTATTCCTGGGCTACCATCTAACGTAATCAAAATATCTTTTTCAGTGCAAAACCTGATATTTTCTACAGTAGTATAGATTTCGTCTTCCCTACTTCCCGAAACATCAACTACTCTTAAAAATCTCACTCCTTTCATTTCTTTATTGTAATTAGATCTTCCTGGCTCTGATCCTCGCTGAAATTTAACAAAGCTATCTATATTAACAACCTCCCAATCACTCGGAATTAATCCTATTTCAGTTTCCTTAAATCCATTTATTTCGCTATTTTTCTTCATTTTTATAACTTTCAGGAAAAGGTAAAGAATGTAGTTTTCTCTTAAGCAACATCCTATCAATAATCTTTGTCCTGTAACTTGCTATTTTCATAGAAGATACAGCCCTGCTTAAAGCAATGCGAACCACTTCTTCATTCTTGGATTTACAGAGGATGAGCCCAACCGATGGATTTTCTTCTTTCAACTTATTTTGTTCATCAAGAACGGTTAAGTAAAATTGCATCTTACCTACATACTCAGGCTTGAAATCTCCAATCTTTAATTCCACAGCCACTAAACATCTTAGAGCCCTATGATAAAACAATAAATCCACTTTGTAATCCTGTCCCCCAACAATCACTTTATATTCCTCTCCCACAAAAGTAAAATACCTGCCAAACTCGAGGAAAAATTCCTTTAAATTTGTTACGATGGCTTTGCGTAAATCTTTCTCGGCGAAATTGTCTTTTAATCCCAGAAAATCGAATATATACTCATCTTTAAAATGTGTTAGAATATTTTTTTCTTTTGTATGCGGTACTAATTTATCTGTCTTTCTTGAAAGCATAAAGCGTTCATATAAAGAAGATTCAATTTGTCTTTGTAATTCCCTGAAACTCCATCTTTCATTTATGCAGGTTTTAATATAAAATTCTCTTTCCTCCATAGATGTTGTGCTGTGCAAAATAAGAACATTGTGTGACCATGATAATTCTCTCAACAGTGTTGAGAGTTTTTCATTATCTTTATATGTTTCGTATATTTGTTTCATTCTCCATAAATTCTGTGCTGAAAACCCCTTCATATCAGGAAATTCTCTCTGTAAATCCTCTGCTAAAGTTTCTACAACGCCTTCACCCCACTTTGAGACTTCTATTTTTTCATAAAGGGCTTGTCCCACCAATAAATATAATTCAACTAATTGCCTGTTAATTGTCTGATATACCTTTTGCCGAGCTTTAGCAATTTCTTCTTTTACTCTCTCAAGAAATGTTTTATATTCACTATTTTCCATCTTTTGTTCCATTCTAACGCTCCTTTGAAAACCCTTTATAGCCGATTTTCTTCATTATTGAATTGAGCTCTTTGTCTGTCTTTGTTCTGTCTTCTTCAAGCTCGGCAAGCTCAACAAGAATTTCCTCAACATCTCTGTATTCCTCTTCCTTGCCATTGCTGACATATCTTGAGGGGCTCAGGTTATAATCATTCTTGGCAGCCTCTTCATTTGAGATTATCTGTGTAAATTTGTCTATGCTCTTCCAGTCATGAAAAGCCTTTGCTATCTTTTTGATTTTGTCATCAGGAATGAAATTCTTTGGCCTCCCCTTCTCAAATTCAAGAGAGGCATTTATCAGCATTATTTTGCCTTTTCTATCTCTGGGCTTGTTCCTATTGAGAATCAAAACAATGCCCGGAGCAGTTGTATTGTAGAAAAGATTTTCAGGCAAAAGCAAAACTGCCTCAATCCAGTCCTTATCAACAAATTTCCGCCTTATGTCCTTCTCTTTATTGCTTCCCTGATTGCCTGAGCCTCTTGAAACCGCTCCTGTATCAAGGACAATCGCAGCCTTGCCATTATCATTCAAAGATGCGAACATAAGCTGAACCCAACCCCAGTCAGCAGAGCTCGCAGGCGGATATCCGTTCTCAAAGCGATTAAAAGTATCTGCCTCATAAAAATCTTCTGTATAACCATCCTGATTCCACATAGGATTGGCAACGACCAAATCAAAAGTTTTCAGCTTACTACCTTTGAGAAGTTTTGGATTCCTCAAAGTATCTCCGATCATGATATCACCTTCCATATCGTGAATAATCATGTTCATCTTAGCCATAGCGTAAGTAACATAATTCTGCTCCTGACCGTAAAGCCTCAATGGCTTTGAAATTTTCTTTCCTTTTTCCTTTAAGGCAAGCTGTGACTTAACAAGCAAGCCGCCTGAACCACATGCAGGGTCATAAACCTCCTGCCCCTGCTCAGGATCAAGAATATAAGCCATTATCCAACCAACCTCTTTTGGAGTATAGAATTCCCCTGCGCTTTGCCCCTGCCCTTCTGCAAACTTCCTTAAAAGATACTCATAAGCCCTTCCAAGGATATCGGGTTCGGCATCCTTTAATCCTATCCTGTGCCTGCTTATAATCTCAATAAGCGCGCTTAATTTACCGTCATCAATAATCCTCTGCCCGCTTACAGTAGCATTGAAATCAACTATATCAATTACACCCTGTAACTTAGGATTCTGCTTTGCTATTGCACGAGTGGTATCTGTAATCTTCTCGCCAATTCCCGTTGTTTTCTTTCTTATCTCTGACCATACTGCATTCTTCGGAATGAAAAATCTCACAAGGCTGTGATCCTTAGAGGCAATCTCCAAAGCTGTTTTCTCATCCCCAAATTCCTCTGAAAGCCTTTTAATTTCATCCTCAAAAACATCAGAAAGCCTCTTTATGAAAATCAAAGGCAGTATGTAGTCTTTGAATTTAGGAGCATCCACCGAACCCCGAATACTACAAGCCGCATCCCAAAGCCATGTTTCGAGTGTTTTTATATCAAGCATATACTCATCCTATCCTCAATTACTTTAATAATTTTTTTACTTCCAATTATCCTCGATGTATTTAATAACTTCTTCTGGATCATCTAAGGGTTCGGTCTTATTATCTAATCTTACATATAGAAACTTCTTGCCATCTCTCTTTAAAAATATGGGCTCCAAGCCCTTCTCGACTTTTATAACACAGATTTCTTTTCCTTCAACATTAGCGAATCTGAGGTCTATATATTTTATGATGCTTATGCAATCTGTAAGACTGCCCCACTAATTTAGTATGCAAATTGTTTCCGGTAAACCAATCAACAGCCCCTTTTGATTTTGCAACGATAAAAGCCATGTTAAAGAAAGGACTCGTTACTGGGGCGCCTTCTAAATTTTCTGGCTTAACGTCAAAATATCTCACTTCCCTTTCAAAATTGTGTATCAAGGATTCAGGTGTTTTGTCTCGCGTAATGGTTACGACATCCTGCTCTAGTGGAGAAGATGTGCCTCTTCTTGTATACCTCCCCCACATTAAGGCGTTGTAAAACCAATAAAGAAATTAAAGTCGAAATTAAATCCCAATTGCTTATACAAGATCAATTCTTTTCGGAACAAGTCTTTAATTTCAGGCCAAAAGGCTGAAACATGAGCCAAGGCTAAATCTTGCTCAAGAAGAGTTCTCCCCTGCTTATTAACTAAATTAAATATCCTCACGACTTCTTTTATATCGCTTAATTTCCCTAATTTCTCTTCGTCAACAAAATACTCATAATTTTTTATTTGTTCCAGCTTGGTTAATTGAGCTAAATACTTAAAATAGTAAGCAGGATCTTGGGCGTTTTGGATAAAAAGAGCAGCACTTTCACTCTGGAAAAAATCAAGAACAGAAATCCATTCTTTCCTTCCATCCATTAAAGTTTTCTGGTAATAGCGAAACTCTTCAGTCTCAACATTAAAGTAAAGATTATATTTCTTAACCATATTTGTATAATATGGAGGAGTTTTGCCTTTGACGAACAGATAGAGGGTGGTCAGCCTTTGTTGGCCATCAAGCAAGACTCGCGTATAGACATTGTCTGCCGGTTTATGCTCGCCTCTTAATTTTGGCGGCTTCAATGTTTTCCATATTAGTAGAGAGCCAGTGGGATAATTCTTGTATAAAGATTGAATAAATTTTTTAACATCGTCTTCATTCCAAACAAAATCTCTTTGAAATTCAGGTAAGACTAAATCTGTCTTTTCTATATCTCTTAATAGCGTTTCAACTTTCATGTTTATCCTCTTTTTAATCTGAAACTAAGAACGCTTAATAATTTTTCCTTCTTAAAATCTTTTTCCCACTTAAATTTGACCATTTTCTCAGTTATAGCTTTATTCCTATTGTTCTAAAAAAATCTATTAGTTTTAAACATTTCGCTCCAAGCAAGTCAGCCACAATCTGAAACCATAACAGCAGGATATTTTTCTTGAACTTCATGCAAAACATAATCGCCGGTTGCAGCAGGAGCAGTCCCCATAGGAATACCCACAACAATCACTGGATTATCTGGCTGTTCTAATTTCTTAAGCAAGTCTTCTGATACAATAATTTTCTTAATTGGCATATATCATCTCTTTATTTATTCGTCCTCGCCCTAATAAATGCTTCCAGATCCTCAGGCTTAATCCTCCACTGCTTAATCTTAGTGGCCCTAATCTGCTTCTCGCGGATAAGCTGCCTCACCCTGTACTCGGTAAGCTCAAGCTGTTTTGCGGCATCCCTGACTGTTAGATAAGCCTTAGCCATATGCGAACCCCTCTTAAGATAGATTTAACGTTATTTAACATTATAACACATTGGATATATTTTACACTCAAATGTTGTTACGCCGGCGAGAATGAGAAAAGACATCATGCCCCTTTCATTGAGGCTGCAAAGTATAAATTCGGAATGAAATTAACACAGGCAACGGACCAAAGATGATTTTTTTATTCTATCTTATTGCTTTGGGGTGTTGGCCATTCCAACAATAGAGGCAGAGTTTTTCTTTGGGCAGGCCGATTGCTTCTACCATATCATCTATGGTCTGATAACGCAGGGTGGTAACTTCTAAATCGCGGGCGATCCATTCCACCATTTTCTTATATTGGAGAGAAGTGCAATCCAAATAGGCAGACACATCCTCTATGTCTTTACCTTCTAAAGCTCTGATTGCTTTCCGGGCAACAAGTTCATCGACACTGCGGGTAGAAAGGCAAAACTTACAATGAAACATTAACGGAGGGCAAGCAGGCCTTATGTGAATTTCTCTGGCTTCCGCGTCCCATAATTTTTTTACCGTGAAGTTCTTAAGCTGAGTGCCTCGAACAATAGAATCTTCACAGACCACAATTCTGTTACCCTTAATTATATCCTTAATGGGGATGAGTTTCATCTTGGCAATTAAATCCCGCAGGCCTTGAGAGGAAGGGGTGTAACTTCTCCCATATCCGGGAGTATATTTAACTAAAGGACGGCGGAAAGGTTTTCCTGATTCCATAGCATATCCTAAGGCATGAGCAATTCCTGAATCAGGAACACCCGACACAATATCTACTTCAATATCTTTATCTCTTTTTGCCAAACACCTTCCACACCTTTCCCTTACTACTTCAACATTAATCCCCTCATAAGTAGAAGCGGGGAAACCGGTATATATCCAAAGAAAAGTGCAAATCTGCTTATTGGCTGCTCCTTTTCGCTTCTCTACCAACCCTCCTTGATTAAGAAGGACGATTTCCCCTGGTTGAAGATACTTTACAATCTCAAACTCTAAATTTAAAAAAGCGCTGGTTTCTAAAGTTACGGCGTAAGTATCTGCTCTTTTTCCTACTACCAGCGGTGTGTACCCCAGCCTATCTCTAGCAGCATAAATCCCTTCCTCAGTAAGCAAAAGAAGGGAACAAGATCCCTCAATTTCCTCAAACATCTTCTCTATTCCGTCGATTAAACTCTCCCCTTGAGTTATTAACTTAGCTGCTAGTTCCGTAGTGTTAAGTTTGCCCTTGCTTACTTCACTGAAAGATACCCCTTTTTTTAGGAGAGACTGCACTAATTCTTTCTTGTTCTCAATAAGGCCGCAAGTCGCGATACAAAAAGGGCCAAACTTAGAATTTAAATAAATCGGCTGTTCATCAGAATCACTAATGACTCCAATGCCCATATTCCCCCGCATCCGCTTATAATCATCATAGAACTTCGACTTAAACTGACTCTCTTTTAAACTGTGGATTTGTCTTTGAAAATCTTCTCCTAAAACAGCCATTCCCGCGTATTCTGTGCCTAGATGAGAATGATAGTCTGTGCCGTAAAACAAATCTCCTACGCAATCTTTTTTATCTACTACTCCAAATATTCCACTCATGACACAAATAAAGATTTGCTGGAAAAATCAGGGTCGCTAGTAAGATTAACTCCTAATTTTCTTAAGCCGGCTTCATCACCCGGAGTAGGAATATGGGTTGCATGCGCTTGGCAATTTACCAATTCCTTTAATTTCTCCATTGCCAATTGAGCCGTAGGATTGGTAGTCGCGCTTATGCTCAAAGCAATCAAGGCCTCTTCTAGGTTCATGCTTATTGTTTTTACTCCGGAGATACTTTTCTTAAGGCTGCCTATTGATTCTATTATGCTCGGCGATAATAAATGGATTTTATCAGGGATTCCGGCTAATTCCTTTATCGCGTTCAGAATAAGGCTTGCTGTCGCATGCATTAACTCTGAATTTTTTCCCGTGATTATCGCGCCGCTATTTAACTCAAGAGCTGCTCCGCAAAAAAACTCGACATTGCCTTTCCTCTGGTGAGCTTCAGAAGCTGCAGCCCTTGCCGGTAAGACCACGGCTCTATCCTCAGGCTTTAAGTTGAGTTCTTCCATCAGCAGTTTTGCTCTCTCTACGGTTCCTTTATCAACAAGACCCATCATATATTCACACTGATATCGAAAATGCCTTCTTATTATTTCCTGCTTTGCCGCTTCGGCTACTACGCCGTCATCAGTTATTCCAAAACCAGCCCGGTTTACTCCCATATCCGTAGGAGATTTATAAACCGATTCTAAAGCGGTGATTTTCTGAAGTATCCGTTTAAGAAGAGGAAAAGCCTCCACGTCACGATTATAATTAATTGCTGTTTTCCGGTATTCTTCTAAATGAAACGGATCAATAAGGTTAAAATCTCTTAAGTCTGCCGTGGCAGCCTCATAAGCTATATTTACCGGATGCTTAAGGGGTAAGTTCCAAATAGGAAAAGTTTCAAATTTAGCATAGCCGGCTTTTATGCCTCGTTTGTACTCATGATATAATTGAGAAAGGCAGGTAGCTAACTTTCCGCTCCCTGGCCCGGGGCCGGTAATTACCACCAAGGGTTTTTGCGTAGGGATATAGCTATTTGCGCCATAACCTTCATCGCTTACAATTAAATCTATATCCGTAGGGTAACCTTTGGTAAACTGATGAGTGTATACTTTTACTCCCCGGCGTTCCAACTTATTTTTAAATATCTTTGCTGAGGGCTGGCCGTCAAAGCGGGTTATTACAACTGCTCCCACTTCAATATCCCAATCCCTTAAATCGTCAATAAGCTTTAGAGCGTCAACGTCGTAAGTAATCCCAAAATCCGCCCTTACTTTTCTTCGTTCAATATCTCCGGCATAGATACAAAGAATAATATCAGCCTTGTCTTTTAGTTGTTTTAAAAGCCTCATTTTCACATTGGGGTCGAACCCAGGCAAGACTCTTGAAGCATGATAGTCAAAAACGATTTTCCCTCCAAACTCAAGATATAATTTATTATTAAACCTCTCGGCCCTCTCTATGATTGCTTGCGTCTGCTCTCCTAAATACTTTTCGTTATCAAACCCTTTGGTTTTCACTTAGCTCTTTCGGTTTCTTGCCATTGTTTATGATAATCCTGCAAAGAAACAGGTAAAGTTTTTTGTTGCATAACGGCACTGATACCTTCGATACTGGCACAAGCAGCAGCTATTGAGGTAATATAAGGAATCTTATATTGTATTGCCCTCATACGAATATAACTATCATCGTATTTTGAGCCTCTGCCAACAGGAGTATTGATAACAAGCTGAATCTGATTATTCTTAATCGCGTCAATGATATTAGGCCTTCCCTGGTGCAGCTTATTTATGTAGGTATTAGTTATCCCCTTTTCTTTTAAAAAACGGCTCGTGCCTTCTGTAGCATAAATAGTAAATCCTAATTCCTTAATCTTTTTAGCAATAGAAAGTAAATCGGGTTTATCTTTATCAGCTACCGTAAGAAGGATATTCCCTTCTAATGGAAGTTTTGCTCCCGCGGCTTCTTCAGCCTTATAAAACGCAAGGCCGAATGTATCGGCAATCCCCATAACTTCACCGGTAGCTCTCATTTCCGGCCCTAACAAAGGGTCTACCTCAGGAAACATATTAAAGGGAAAAACCGCTTCTTTTACTCCTACATAAGGCGGCTTGCGCGTCGTGAGCTTGGGGAAATCTTTTAGCTTCTTACTCAACATTAATTGTGTGGCTATGCGGGCAACAGGAATATCGATTATCTTAGAGACTAAAGGCACGGTGCGTGAAGCTCTGGGGTTAGCCTCTAAAATGTAAACCTTATCATCACAAATAGCATATTGAACATTTATCAACCCTACTACTTTCAGTTCCCTGGCAATTTGCGCGGTATACTCTTCAATTATCTTTAAATGTTCAGCAGCAATAGTGCGGGAAGGAATAACGCAGGCAGAGTCTCCTGAATGAATACCGGCTAGCTCTATATGCTCCATAACCGCGACAACAAAAGTATTTTCTCCATCACAAAGAGCATCAACCTCACACTCAATAGCGTGCTCTAAGAAGCGGTCGATAAGCATCGGGTATTCCGGGCTCACCCAGATAGCTTCCTGGGCATATTTCCGCAGCATCTCCTCGTCATAAACAATCTCCATACCTCGGCCGCCAAGAACAAAAGAAGGACGTACCATAAGAGGGTACCCGATTTTAGCGCCAACCCCGATTGCTTCTTCTATAGAACGAGCAGTGCCGCTTTCCGGTTGAAGGATATCCAGCTCAATCATTCTTTGGCGAAAATACTCTCTGTCTTCGGCTAAACGAATACTTTCAGGAGTTGTACCCAAGATATTAACTCCGTTATCTTTCAATTCCTGAGCGATATTTAGCGGGGTTTGGCCGCCAAACTGAACGATTACTCCATAAGGTTTTTCTTTATCGCAAATGGTTAACACATCTTCTACGGTCAACGGTTCAAAATAAAGTTTATTAGATGTGTCATAATCAGTAGAGACGGTTTCGGGGTTGCAGTTAATCATAATTGTTTCGTATCCTTCATCGCGCAAAGCAAAAGCAGCATGAACGCAAGTATAATCAAACTCTATCCCCTGGCCGATTCTGTTTGGCCCGCCTCCTAAAATAAGTATTTTTTTATTGGGAGAAACGGGCACTTTGTCCTCACCTATATATGTAGAGTAATAATAGGCCGCGTTCTCCACTCCGCTAACAGGAACAACATCGTAGCAGGCGACTTTTCCTATAGAAATTCTTTTTTTTCTAACTTCTTTCTCTTTAATATCAAATAGTCCGGCTAAATAGCGGTCGGAAAAACCCCACTCTTTTGCCTGAACTAATTTTTCTTTGGGTAAGCTCATCCAGTTAAATTTGAGCAGTTCCTCCTCAAACTCCACTAACTCTTTCATTTCCTTAAGAAACCATCGTCCGATATAAGTTACTTTGTGAAGCTCTTCTACAGGTACACCTCTACGCAAAGCCTCATAAATTAAAAATATTCTTTCACTTGATGGATCGCTTATTTTTCCTTTCAAAACTGCGAAAGGAAGTTCTTTGAATTTTTTAACCCCTAAACCATACCTGCCTATTTCTAAAGAACGAATGGCTTTCCCAAACGACTCTTTAAAAGTTTTTCCGATACTCATCACTTCGCCTACTGCCTTCATTTGCGTTCCCAGAATATCCTTAGCCTGAGGAAATTTCTCAAACGCCCAGCGGGCAAACTTAATCACCACATAATCACCCCAAGGCTCGTATTTCTCAAGCGTTCCCTTTCTCCAATAGGGAATTTCATCCATAGTCAACCCGGCGGCCAACTTTGTAGAAATCCTGGCTATAGGAAACCCTGTGGCCTTAGAAGCCAGGGCTGAAGAACGGGAAGTGCGGGGATTAATCTCTATCACTACCAGGCGGCCGTCAACAGGATTATGAGCAAACTGGACATTTGTCCCTCCGACTACCCCGATTGCCTCAACTATTTTATAAGAAATCTCCTGCAAACGTTTTTGCAATTCCTGGGATACGGTAAGCATGGGAGCGGCACAAAAACTATCTCCTGTATGCACGCCCATAGCATCAATATTCTCAATAAAACATACTGTGATTTTCTGATTCTTATTATCACGGACAACTTCCAACTCTAATTCTTCCCAGCCAATAACTGATTCTTCAACTAAAACCTGATGCACTAAACTCGCGGCAAGACCACGAGCGACAATTGTTCGTAATTCTTCTATATTATAAGCGATTCCTCCACCGGTGCCTCCCATGGTATAAGCCGGCCGTAAAACTACAGGGTACTTTAGCTTTTCGGCGATAACTTCTGCTTCCTCTACCGAATGGCTAATTTCCGAGCGAAGCAGAGAAATATTTAGCTTATTCATCGTTTCTTTAAAGGCGAGCCGATCTTCTCCCCGCTCAATAGCATCAACTTTAACCCCAATAACCTCAACGCCATATTTTTCTAATACCCCCGCTTTATGCAAACTGGAAGTAAGATTAAGCCCTGTTTGTCCTCCCAAATTAGAAAGAAGTCCGTCCGGCCTCTCTTTCTCAATAATCTTTTCTAAACTCTCAAGGGTAAGCGGCTCAATATAAGTTTTATCGGCCATTCCGGGATCAGTCATAATTGTTGCCGGATTGGAATTTACCAAAACCACCTCATAGCCTTCCTCTTTTAACGCCTTACAGGCTTGTGTCCCTGAATAATCAAACTCGCAAGCTTGGCCAATGATAATCGGCCCGGAACCAATAATTAAAACTTTTTTTATATCTTTACGGCTAGGCATATTTTACCTCCTTCAATAAGCACGTCGCTTATGGAGCGATAGCGAACATAAGTGGCAAGTGCGAATTGAACCCTTGACAATTTTCAGTCATTAAACTATTAGAAAATTGTCAAGGGTCAAATTCATCCTTACAACTTAGTTTCCCTTCGGTCGCCTAAGTTGTAGCTTCATTTGAAAAGAAAAAACGTCCTTCTCATTTCGAATTTATAAATTTGAGAAGGACGTTTAGCATTACAATAATATATCAGGAGAAGAAAATTCGTCAAGATAATCTTTTGCTGGAGTTTTCCCATTTTTTTCTGACCGGAACACTCCACAATTCAAATTTCAAAAGGCAAAATGCAAAAGTTCAAGCCAAAATTCAAAAGTCCTAATATTTTCAAATATCTAAAACCCTTAAGCTTAACCAAGAATCTTTTCCGCTTCTTCCCTGTAAGCATCCATAACGTAAGGAATGCCGGAAACTTTAGCTGCCTCTTCGGTAAGGGAGATGATATCTTTTCGGGAAATAGCAGGAAGTTTAAAATTTCTTGTCCCGGCCATTAATTGCTGCAAGCCTACTTTTAGCTTTTGGGAAAAACTATAAATTCCTATTGCTCCTAAAGGAATTTCTTTCATTCTATCTCCATATTTTTCTTCAAGCTCTTTATAGCAGACAAATATCTCCTCAGGCATTTTTCCGTAGCGGGAAACAGTGCTGGGTAAATCTTTACTCTCAATCCAATGACCAATGTTTTTACCTACCATCCCCGGAATCATCAACGCCCTCCCCATACATACGGCCTTTACATATGGCGCGCCCATAGCTAGTACTTTAAAAATATGATCTTCAGAAGAAAACCCACCAGCAATGGCAATATCAGGAACGCGCATCCCTTTCTTGCTTACTTTCTCGCATATTTCATAGGTAAGCGCTTGCAAGTAAAATGTAGGTATGCCCCATTCTTCCATCATTCTCCAAGGGCTCATCCCTGTTCCTCCAGGTGCGCCATCAATAGTAAGAAGGTCAATTTTTGCCTGTGAGCTATATTTAATTGCCATGGCCAGCTCTCGCATAGGGTAAGCACCTGTCTTTAAAGTAATACGTTTAAACCCTAAATCTCTTAAACGTTTAACCTCGGCAAAAAAAGCTTCTTCGGTTACAAACCCTAAACGGGAATGCCGTTCAAACTCTCTAATCGCGCCCACTTTGTAAGCAGTCTGTATAGCTTTTAATGTGGGGTCGGGAGTAACAATGTAGCCGCGTTTCTTTAATTCCAATGCCCTTTCTAAACTTTTAACTTTGATTTCTCCGCCAATACACTTTGCACCTTGGCCCCATTTTAGCTCAATAGTCTGCAAATTGTGTTTTTTCCTTACATATTCCGCCACTCCAAGCCGCGTATCTTCTACGTTCATCTGAACTAATATTTCCCCGTAACCTTCATGTAATTTCTTATAAGTTTCTATTCTCCTGTCCATGTCCGGCGCTTTTGCAACTTTTCCGTGAGCATCAAGTTCTAACGCCGGATCTATCCCACAAACATTCTCCCCGCATACTAAAGTCACTCCTGAGATAGCCGCGCCAATAGAAAAATGTTCCCAATTTTTTCTGGCTATTTCAGTTGAGCCTAATGCTCCGGTAAAAATAGGCACTTTCATTTTAACCTTAACATTCCAACCGTATTCGGTTTCTGTGTTCACATCAGGAAACGTACAAGTATCCGGGCCAGCCTCAACTCCGGCAGGTAAGCCCTTTGCTCCCATAGCATATCCTGCAATGTTAAGATGAGAGTAATCCACAGGGTAATTTTTATCGCCGCCTGCAGTAATCTCTCCAAAAGGGCCGGGATAAATCACTTCCCGGCCTCTAAAAGTTGCTTTAAAAACTTCGCAATTACCGCGGCATCCATCAATGCACCGCGTACACAGCCCTGATCCTGGAACAACATCGCGCGACCTATTAGCTGTCTGAGTTACATCATTAGCGTTTGGTTGTTGTAAATTCATTTTTACCTCCCTATACTTTCATGTTTCTTTGGTTCTTATTGTTACAGCCGAATCCTTCTCCTAATCTACAATCTACGCAGCTACCCTCAATACTATCTTCCATAGACAATTGAGATTCGCACAGTCCGCAAAGAGCTTCCTCGCCCTTTTTTATCGGTCCAGGACAAGGAGTAATTGTCATTGGGCAAGCATCTATGCAAGCGTTACACCGTTTGCAAAATTCTGGCCGTTTATCAAATGGTAAAGCCACATGGCGTTCTTTTCCCCGGCCAACAAACCCTAACGATTTTGACTGCCAAACCTCGCTGCACACCCGAACACATCGGCCGCACAAAACACAATTCTCGTTACGAAAAGAATAACGCACCGCCTTAACACCGCACCTTAAAGCAACATCCTGGATAGCCCGCGAATTAGGCGCTTGTGCCACCAACATCTCCGCGATATTTTTGCGTGCCTTAAGTATTTTCTCGGTATGCGCTAAAATCACCAAATCTTCTTCTACTTCAAGAGTACAAGAAGCGGTAATTTTTACCCTGCCGTTCCTAATAACCTCAACGATATAAATACGGCACGCCCCTATGGGAGTAACCCCCTGCATATGGCAGAGATGAGGAATACATATCCCATCGTAAACATCTTGTATCAAACCACGCAATTTTCCTGGAGTCATGTGGTCATAATACTTTCCGTCTAATACCACAACCGGCCCCAATGCGCACGCACCAAGGCAATTAACCGTCTCTACGGTAAGTTCACCGTCTTCGGTGGTTTCCCCGGGTTTAATACCGAGCTGGCCTAACACTTCATCTAAAAACTTAGGCGCGCCCCTCACATGACAGGCTGTTCCCATACATACGGTAACAAGATGTTTTCCACGCGGCTTTAATGTAAAGGCTTTATAAAAGCTTGCTACTCTGAACACCTCAATAAGAGGCACATTCAATTTTTCTGCAACAGCCCTTAATGCTTCTTCGGGAAGGAAACCATAATTCTCTTGAATATCCTGCAGCACTTCAATTAACTCAGATGCATTTTCTCCTTTACCTTTTAATGCTTTATTGATTTTCTCTATTTCTACTGTCGTCATGTTTTTATCCTGTTATTTTTTGCCCGCCTTCTAAACACTATCGAAAATAAAAAAAGGCGGCCTTTTTACTTCTTTGTATGTAAAAAGGACGCCTTTGTCCTACTCTCTAAGTTTCCTCTATTGTACCAATCTAAATTCCCCTGTCAAGAATTTTTTTGGCTTATTTTTTTGGCTTAAAGTTTCCGCGATTCTTTTTTTTGATTTCATCTATTTGCTTTTGAGTTACCATAAAATCGACTCCTTATTTTTTCTGGGAAAGTTTACATAATGGGATTGTTGCAAAATGCAACAATCCCATAGTTTGTCATAAATCCGTCCCCGGTCAAAATTGGCAAATCATTCTTATCTGAATAAATCTGAATGCGTACCTGTTCTTATAAAGAATATAGAATCGTTTTCTACTCTGTAAATCAATAACCAATCCGGCTCTATATGACATTCTCTACATTCAGTAAAATTCCCTACAAGCTTATGATCTTTGTATTTACTCACTAACGTCTTCTTTTCTATCAAAAAAGTCATGATCTCTTTTATTTTCTTGAAATCTTTACCTCGCTTTTTATTAAGCTTGATGTCCCTGTTAAATTGCTTCGTATGAACCGGATTAAGCATTCTTTCCTAGATTCCTAGCTTCTTAAACATCTTTTTGGCGTCTTTGCTCTTAATCAATCCTCGATACTCTCTTACATCCTCGATTGCCTTTAAGGTAGTCTTATTGGGAATCTTTACCTCAAAAGGCAGCCCTTTTCTTAACTTTACCTGGTGAAAAAATAAATTAATGGCTTCGGTGCAAGATAGGCCTAAAAGGTGAAAGATTCTTTCCACCTCATTTTTTAAGCCTGGCTCTGTTCTTGCTCTTATCATTTCTGTTTTAGCCATATCTTTACCCCCTTTTTTTGCTCCTTTATGCCAATACCTAACTTACTTAAATTGTACCTCATTTGGGGAACAAAATCAAGGCTATTTTAAAAAAATTTAAAACTTTCCTCTTTGTAATTACCCCGACACTTCCTCAACTGCCTCTCTATAAGCGCAAAAATCGCAGTCTTTGCCTGATTGCGGTATTGAGATAGAATTTAGGCAGGCGTGTAAATCCTTAACAATGCCTTCTATCCAGCTGTCATCGCCGTCATAGGGAATCAGGGTTATATCAAACTCGAGCCTACCGTCAAACTTCTCTGTGTCCGTTTTGCCGTTACAATAAACAAAATAACCGGTATTTGAAACTTTAAAACCATTTTGTCTTATTAGCCACTGGTATATTTCCATCTGCCTTTTATACCCATCCTGCCAACCTTTATTCAAAGCGACAATCTCCTCATTCTTGCTCGTTGCCTTATAATCAACTACGATATACTCGCCTTGAGGATTCTGCCACAAGTCGTCTATCGCGCCAAAAATAAGCAAATTGGTCGCGGGATGATGATATTGCACCCCTTTAAAATTATTCCGCCACTCATTAAACATTTCATGCTCTATAGGAACAGCATCTACGCCGTATTTTTTCATTAAGGGATGGGCAACGCCTTCTTGCCGCAATAAATCAAACTCTTTTTTAAGCAGAAAATCTACGGCGTTGTTTAACGCGAAAGGGAAACCGGGCGGCCTTCCTACACCCAGCCGTCTATCTAAATAGAAGCACTTCGCGCACTGCATAAAAAGCTCTATTTTGGAGCGGCTAAGCTTAAAAGGCGCCGAGCTTTTCGGACAATATAAATTTCTGGTTCTTTTAGGGATATAATAATTAGACATACCAAATAGAGAGTGTCATTACCACAAAAAAATTAGTTAATCGGAATTGCACAATTGTGATGGCAGCTATAGCACTTGGAAAACATTACTAAATCAATTATACCATACCGCGTTAATGCTCGGGGAAGAATTTTCTCGTTTAGTTTAAGATAAATGGTAAAAGAATGATCTCTTTTATTCTATCCATAATTTACGCCGGCATCAGAGGGAATAGCCTCTTTGAAGTATGGTAGTTTTTTCATACAGAAGGCAGGCGACATGGCCGTATCGTTAATCAGTTTTATCTTGGGGGGAATTAGAGAAAAATGGAACACCCCACGGGCAAGCTCGTGGTCTTCTGCGAAGGCGGATAAAAATATTCGCTGGGGCTTCCTATGCCTTTAACTTACGTACATCTTTATTCTAAATTTAAGGCCGTATTTGTTTATTAACTCCTGCGCTTCCTTATGAATTTTAGCAATACGCTCTTTAGCTGACAAATCTTTCTCTTCTTCGTAAAGACGTTCCTGGATTTCATGTATTTCTCTCATTGGCTTTGGTTCTTTATACATCTTCGATCACCTCCCTGGGCGTACAGATATCTATGCTTTTATATCCCATTAAGGTATTTACCCCCATCACTTCTATTCTTGTCTTATGCCTGACTATATGCTTAAAATTCCAACTGACTAATACATCAGCTTCGCTTACACTGGCCAGGGCAATATGTAGAGCGTCATCAACGTATCTTGCAGGAATAATATTTTCACTGATATATTTCTCAGCCAGAGTATTTACTTCATCATCTACCACCAGCACTTCTTTTAATTCTAAACTTTCAACAAATTTTACAAGCCGGCCTCTCTTGGCTTGATCTTTTGTGTCGTTGATTTCACGCAGCATCACCTCAGATATTAGCCCTTCGTATTTTCCTTTGTTAATTTGCTCGCATAAACATTGCGTCGCTTCTTTATCCCCCCGAGGGATATCATCGGCTATGGCAAAATTAATTATAGAAGTATCTAAATATACCTTCAATTTTCTATCCATATCTCTTCTATTATGGCGCTGTTGCATACTACTCAGCAGAGTGCCCTGCTGGGATAGCACCAGCGCCTGATTACACCCCTGCCTGCCGGCAGGCAGGGATTAAAAGATGATTACAGCGATTAAAAGGCTAATGTTTTCACTCATTGTAATCGGGAATTAATCTCTGCAATCAACCCGACAGGCCTTGGCCTGTCGGGTTGCATTTTGCAACAGTCCCATTATACCGTACGGATATTGGGCTTCAACAGTTTTCGCTCCCTATTCTCAAACCTCTTTCCAGATCTTATGCGGTCCAAACCACTTTTTTATAGGCTTAAATATTGGGGGTAATATTCTTTTGTGTTCTGATTTTTTAATTAATTCTTTAACCTTGTCCACCAACTCTTGTTGCGGCTGTATATTTTCTCCCCGCTCTAGCGCCGTTAATGCTTTATCTAAATCTTCATAGCTGATACCCAATTCATCTTCGTCGGTTTGATTTTCCCATAATCCCGCGCTAGGAGCTTTATTTAAAATCTCATCGGGAATATCAAGTTCTCTGGCTAACTCTTTCACCTCGGTTTTCAACAACCCTCCCAGAGGCAAGATATCTGCCCCTGCGTCTCCGTATTTAGTAGAATAGCCGGCCATAATCTCTGACTTATTTCCTGTGCCGACAACCAAATAATTTAAACTATTGGCGAAATAATAAAGAACGTTCATTCTAAGCCTCGCCTTAAGATTAGCTAAAGCCATTCTGTTTCCCCTAGGAAGAACTTCTGTAAAATTATCGTATATGGAGTCTAAAATTATCTTTTTGGTATTGATATTTAGTTTTCTCGCCACTAAGTTAGCGTGGTTTTCATCTTCCTCTTTGCTGTAACATGGCAAAATCAACCCTAAAACATTTCCTCCTAAAGTCTTTTTTGCCAAAGCCCCTACTACTGCTGAATCAACTCCACCGCTTAAGCCAACAACCACACCTTTGGACCCGGCTGCCCCTACCTGCTGCTTAATCCAATCACTTATATCTTCTGATGGTCCCATTTTCACTCACCAGTTTAAGTTCTGAAGATTACTCCAGATAACTTTTTCGTAGCTTCGAACACTTACAAAACTTTCTTATTTGAGTGTCTTTCAGTGAATTCTATTATATTATTCATCATGACAACCGTTTCAACCGGGTATTTGCCCACGGCAGATTCAGCCGAAAGCATAACAAAATCAGTACCGTCTATAATGGCGTTAGCCACATCCGTCACTTCCGCGCGCGTAGGCCGGAGATTTTCAGTCATACTGTCAAGCATTTGTGTTGCGGTAATAACAAATTTCCCTGCACGGTTACATTTTTTGATAATCATCTTTTGAATAACGGGGATTTCATAAATAGGCAAGGATACTCCCATATCTCCGCGCGCTATCATGATACCATCTGAAACCTTGATTATCTCATCGATATTCTTTATACCTTCTCTATTCTCTATCTTGGCGATAACCCGACAATGAGAACCTGTCTTAAGCAATTTCCTTACATCCAAAATATCTTTCTTCGTACGCACAAATGATTGCGCGATATATTCAACACCATACTTTTCACAAAAGAAGATATCCTGTATATCTTTCTGACTTATGCAGCTTTGGCCAAAGGATGCCAAACCCTGCCTTGCCGGCAGGCAGGCACTGCCCTCTGGCTTGCCGCCAAATTCAAGCCTTGCCTCGGGAATATTTACACCCTTATGCTCCAAAAGCTGCCCGCCGACAATTACCTTAGCCCTCAGGCTGTTTTTTGCCCGGCCGATAACTTCTAAAGTGATATTTCCATCGTCTATGAATATTTGGTGTCCCTTCTTAATACTACGTAGCGGGCCTTGATAATCAAAAGGTATCTTTTCGCGCGCGCCTTTTATCTTTTGCTGGGTAAGCCACACTATCTGGTTTCTTTTAAGCAAAATCGGAGCAATAAGATCGCCTACCCGAATCCGATGGCCCTGAAGGTCGCCGAGAAGCTTTATTCGCCTGCGATATTTCGCATTTAGTAATCGAATGAGGTTTATTCTACGAAGCAATTCCTGCGTTTTGCCGTGTGAAAAGTTAAGACGCCCGACATCCATACCTGCGCGTATCATTTTTCTAAGTACCGTCTCGCTTGATGATGCAGGGCCGAGAGTGCAAATAATTTTAGTTTTAACCATAGAATCCCTTCACAGCACAAGGCTTATTTATAAATAAGCCTTGTAACACATACTCCTGAACCGTTTTTTTAACTGCCATTATCTCTGCCTACTTTGATTTACCCTGATTAGCTACTGCTTCTATAGCTTTTTTTACTGCTTCCGAGTCACCTAAGTAATAACTTTTTATTGGCTTTAAATTACCATCTAACTCATATACTAAGGGCATGCCGGTTGGAATATTCAAATTCACAATCTTTTCATCGGAGATATTATCTAAATATTTGACCAAAGCACGCAAAGAATTTCCGTGCGCAACAAGTATCACGCGTTTACCACCTATAACAGCCGGAGCAATTACTTCATGCCAATAAGGCAAAAACCTGGCCACTGTATCTTTTAAACATTCTGTTAAAGGTAAATCTTTTAAAGTAATATCTTTATAACGTGCGTCATTACCAGGATAACGTGAATCATTTTTATCTAACGCCATAGGAGGAATATCATAACTTCTCCTCCAGATAAGTACCTGCTTTTCCCCATATTTTACCGAAATCTCAGATTTATTTAACCCCTGCAAAGCGCCATAATGTCTCTCATTAAGCCTCCATGAACTATAAACTGGTATCCACATTAAATCCATTTCATCTAAAGTTAACCAGAGAGTGCGGATCGCTCTTTTTAAAACAGATGTATAAGCAACATCAAAAACAAAACCTTCTTTCCTAAGCACCTCTCCGGCCTTTTTAGCCTCCTCTATACCCTTTTCGGAAAGGTCAACATCCGTCCAGCCAGTGAAACGATTTTCCTTATTCCAGATACTCTCTCCATGCCGCAATAAAACTAACTTTTTCATTACAATCCCCCCCTACTATATCTCTCTATCCTTTCCCTCGTCCATCGGACACTTTAATGGCACACAATAAACGTAATTGTTTGACTCCACAACAAAGACTCTTAGGGATACTTCAATGCTGGATATGTTCTAACCTTTCTGATAACCAGAGCTTAATCAATGCTGTTCTCGCCACACCTATCCTTTTAGCCTCACTGTCTATTTTCATTAGAAAAGGTACGGGGATATCAACATTAATCCTCTGAATCTTTTTATTCACTTGTACCTTTTTAACATCCAGGAAGTTTGCCATATCTTCACCCTTGTCGAACCGCCGGTCAAAATCTTCAGTGGTAATTTTTTTATCTTGTTTTTTCATGGTAAATTCCCCCTTCTTTGTCTCTTGCTCTTCTGCAAGAGATTATTCTTATCCTTTTTTTTCTTAAGGTGAAGATGCAAGAATATGCATCCTGACCTATCATGCCGATGATCATAAATCGTTTTTCACCTCTGGTAATTGCAGGTACAATTACATGGTTAGATAACCATATGGCCTTAACCTTTTCGAAGTCTATACCGTGTTTTTCTTTGTTTGATTTGGATTTATCCGGATTATATTCGAATTCCATATTAAAATAATACCATATTTATTTATTTTTGCAACAAAATTTTTAAATTAGAGCGAGGATTAGAACGAAGTAAATATTCAGTGAACCATATCTAAATTTTTCTGAATATTCAGTGCAAAATGCAAATTGCAAATTGCATACCCTAACGGGCACAAGCAAGTTAAAATTACTTATTTTTTTTTGCCGTAATTACTGACTTTGCAATAAT
>JAHJHM010000132.1 GCA_018823915.1 Candidatus Omnitrophota bacterium | reverse complement strand
CTTTACGCAAGCAAATGGCAAGACAGATTTCATTTCTTAGGAGGGACATCTCTAAGGTTAGTCTATGGATTTAAAAGATTCTCTGAAGATTTGGATTTCAATATCGCTGAGATTGATAAACGGGAGTTTGAAAGGACTTCGGGGTTTGTCCGGAGAGAGCTAGAGAGAGAAAATATTCATTCCGAGATTACTTTCGAACATAGAGGAAAGCTTTCATCATCAAAATTTGTATTCAAAAATGTTTTAGAGCACTATAGGATAAAGGATAAAAGAGGAATTTTAATGGTGAAGTTTGAGGCGAATAGGCCGACATTTGATTTAGAAACAGGACAAGCGACGGTTAGTAATTTTGGAGAAATTTTTACTCTTCAGATGACAGCTAAGGGGGCGCTTTTTGCAGAAAAAATAGATGCCCTAAGGCATATTAAAAAAGGAAGGCATATCTACGATATTATTATTATGCTTTCTAAGAAATTTCCTATAAGTAAGAATATATTGGAAGCTAACGGCATTAGGGAAGAACCCGGAGAGGTTATCATGGATACAATTAATAAATTTAGCTCTCCTGAATTAGAAAGGCTTGCCCAAGGCTTGCGGCCGTTTCTTTTTAAGGAGGAGGAATACAGGCTTGTTGTCAATGCTAAGATAATCATCAAGGATTTATTAGCCAAATATTAATTTTAAAAAAAATTAGTTATGGCGGCGATTATTGTTTTTATTTCAGCATTTTTCGTTAGATTTTATAATTTGCCGCTTTTTCCCTTGAACCATGATGAAGCAGCTTGGACCCTTCGTTCTATTGAGAACTTTGATAAATTTTTAGGCATTCCCGCGGCCTGCTTTCATGGGTATATCCAGCCTTTTTTCAGTTATTTAGTCTTTTTTACAAAGAAGATATTTTCCCATCCTATATATATTGTCCGCACCCCTTCAGCCGTCATCGGCGCTTTTACTGTCATATTAATTTACATGTTAGCGAAAGAAATGTATGGCAAGAGGACAGGGTTAATATCTGCCCTCTTGCTGGCTTTTTTACCCTGGCATGTAATCCAAAGCAGGATTGGGGTTTCGTTAATTCTCACGCCATTTTTTGGCTGTTTAATCTTTTTAGCAGTAGTTAAAGCTATTCATAGAAAAAGTAATTTGTGGTTTTTACTTTCCTGGGTTTTTTTAGGAATTGGTTCATTCTATACTTATCAAAATTCTTTGCTCTTCGTTCCTATTTTTATGGCAATATCGGTAGTCTTACGAAAAGATTTCTCTTGGATTAAGCCAAAAGTGATTTTATTGAGTATGGTGACATTCTTGATGGTTTTGTATCCTCTTATTCATTTGCAGTTTACCGGTAAAGTAAATCTCCCGGCAATATTTTACCGCGGCTATCAGGATAATCCTTTTAAGGGAAATATTTTTACAAATATAGTTGAGAATTTTAAAAATAATATTTCTGCGACCGGGAAGAGTTTATTTTTTGCCTCCCGGGGCGGTATTTTATATGGAGCAGCGCTGCAGGCACCTTTATTGATAAGCCGGATAACTTTTCCTATTGCTTTGCTTTCTTTAATTTTTTCTTTTTGGCGGAGAAAAAAAAGCGATAAAATTCTTTTAATTTGGCTGGGGGCAGGGGGGTTAGGCAGTCTTTGCGGAGTAAGTTTCTTTCAGCCCAGATACATTATTGTTGTTTTAATCCCTCTTTTAATTTTCATCGCTAGATTTATTGCTGAAATATTTAATTATGCCGCCCAAAAAGTTTTTCTTAAACGCAAGTTATTGTTTTTTAGCGGAACGTTTCTTTGCTCTGGTTTAATTTTTACCGAGATTTTTCAACTGGTGCGTTATTATCAGGTTGCTCCTGCCTACCCAGAAGAATGCCGCAGGAATAGTTATGGCTGCCGCCAAGCAGCGCAATATTTGTCACAAATACCCGGTATAGAAAATTGTCGTATAGTTATTGAGAACCGAATGACCGTCTATGTTTATCTTGAATATTTTGGTGTTTTTATAGATAGTAAGACCGAGAGGATAAAAAGCGATATAACTTATTATGTAACTTGGGCGCAAAACCCCCCTCTTGGAATTGAAGCTCAGTATTCCCGAATAACGCCGGTAAAAACGATTTATTATCCCAATGGTTTGGATGCAATCCAGATATTTGAGGCCGAGGAGAGAAATGAAAACGAAATCTAAAATCGCCCTCATAATAATTCTTCTTTTGGCTGCCTTTTTGCGGCTGGGAAGTCTTTGGTATGTAGAGTTTAAGAATGATGAGGCAAACAATTCATTTTTAGCAGTTGATTTTATTTACAAAGGAATTTTCCCTTTAGCGGGCAATGTATCTTCGGCGGGCGGCTACCATCCGCCGATGTTTACTTATTTATTAGCCCCATCCTTTTTATTATCCAAGAACCCTGTAGCTGTCTGTGGCTATATTGCCTTGTTAAATATTCTGGCAGTTTATCTTTGCTTTTTGTTTTGCAGAGAGTTTTTCAATGAAAGAGCTGCCTTAATCGCCTCTGCTTTTTTTGCCGTAAATCCCTGGGTAATTCTAAATTCTCGTAAAATCTGGTCGTACGATTTAATGTATTTATTTATTATTGCTTTTTTCTACACTCTTTATAAAGTTATATTTAAAAGGCAAAAGAAATTTATTTTATTATCATTTCTTTTCCTCGCTATCTTTACCCAATTGCACCTTACGTCTATATCTTATGTGTATATATTTTTCCTTGCCCTCATAATTTCTAAACCAAAGATAAAGCCGGTATATTATTTGGCCGGCGCGGGCATCTTTTTGCTTCTTTATTCTCCCTATATAACATATGATATAAAAAATCATTTCTGTAATTTGGAGGTTCTCCTGAGATATTCTAAATTACCGGCAAAAGTCAACTTGTATTCTTTTTTCTATTTTTTTAAATTGGCTACAACGAGAGGGTTTATCCACTCTTTTTATTTTCCTATTTTAGACAGGTTTACAGAATTATTATTGGCAGGCGCAATTGTTTATTTGTTATGCCATCTGACCAATAAAAAATATCTATT
>JAHJHM010000131.1 GCA_018823915.1 Candidatus Omnitrophota bacterium | reverse complement strand
AAGAGAATGGATATCTAATTATCTAACTACGCCCCCTCTTTGTCTTGCAAAATATGTATCATGTCAAGAACTGACACCAAATTTTCTTTATATAAACCCTTCCATAAACCCCTGACTTCTTTGATTAACCCCTGCCAAAAATGGCTGTACCTACCCTTACGATATTTGCTCCTTCGGCAATCGCGGCTTTATAAGTATCACTCATCCCCATAGAAAGATAGTCCCAGCTTAATCTATCCTCATAGGCATTCTTTATCTTATCAAAAACTTCTTTGGTCTTTTTAAAAAACGGCCGAACTTTCCCTTCGGCGGAAACCTTTGGCCCCATAGTCATCAACCCCATTAATTTTAAATTATCAAACCTTAAAATTTCCCTTACAAAACCTTCCACATTTTCAGGCAATACTCCGTATTTTTGCGGCTCAGAAGCAGAATTAACCTCAATTAAAACCGGCATAATTTTATTTATTTTTTTACACTCGAGATCTAAGGCTTCCCCTAACTCTATAGAATCCAAAGTCTCTATCATATCAAATATTTTCACTGCTGTCTTTACCTTATTCTTTTGTAAATGGCCGATTAAATGCCACTTAAGCTTACTTCCTAAAAGAATAAATTTAGCCTCTGCTTCCTTTATATAATTTTCTCCAATTAAAGTTATCCCTGCCTCAATTGCCTCCTCTATCTGCCCGACACTTCTTCCTTTAGCCGCGGCTACTAACTCTACGCCCGGAGGTAATTCTTTTAAAATTTTCTCTATATTTTCTTTAATCATTTTTTATGACAAAATATTTCTTTCTTTTGTATATATATTGTTTAATTACTCTTTGCTTCAGGAGATCTTTTAAGAATTTAACCGCTTGCTGAGAATTCATCCCCAGAGAGTTTACTAAATCACTTAAACCTGCCGGCCTTCTTGTTAAATATTTTAAAATCTCGCCCTTGGTATCTAGAGAAGTTTTTCGCTGCTTTCTACAAAACGAAAGAGCGACTTTTCTACTGCCGGTAATTATTTTCTCTATGGTTTTTATTCTCTTGGGGCAAGGTAAAGAAATTTTAGTCTCTGACGGCCTAACAGGCAAATTAAGTTGAATTTTATTAGGCTTGATTTTTTGGATTATTTTTTTAAATTTTTCTGCTTCTTCCAAGCTGTCATTTATTCCCCCTACAAGCATTACCTCCAGCCAAATCTCTCCTTTAAATTCCTTTCTTAAACTAACCAGCCCGTCAATTATTTTTTTAAAGCTTAAACTTTTATGCGGTCGGTTTATTCTATTAAAAGTCTTACGAGTTGCGGCATCCAAAGAAGGAATTATTAAATCTGCCTGCCTTAATTCGCTCCTTACATTCTTTCTATATAAAAGAGAAGAATTAGTAATTACGCATACGGGGAATCTGGTTTTAGTAATTTTCTTTATAGCGAGAATAATCCTGTCTAAATTCTTATGCAATGTTGGTTCGCCGCTTCCTGAAAGAGTAATATAATCAATTTTAGGATTTTTTTTAATAATCTCTTTTAATTCTTTCTTAAAACCAACCTCGTCCACATAAGTAAACCTGGTTATAATTTTCTTAGTAGTTTTTACCAACTGACAATATAAACAATCAAAAGAACAAACTTTTTTAGGAATTAAATCTACCCCTAAAGAAAAACCTAATCTTCTTGAAGGAACTGGCCCGTAAAAGTAATTCATGGTATTAATCGTAAGCTATACCATTGTGCCCTTGCGGGTACAAGCACCCTAAAGGGCACAAGTACGTGGTGAGTTATAAGCCAAAAGTTAATACGGGGAGTCTAACTCTTTAGGGTTGGTTACAGCTTTCTCTGCTATGTCCCGCGAAATCACTCCTTCCCTGAATAATCTCACTACATCACTATCCATCGTCATCATCCCTAAAGATCTTCCGGTTTGGATCGCTGAATACATTTGAGGAATTTTACCTTCACGGATTAAATTGGCTATGGCATAAGTATTGAAAAGGATTTCTCTGGCGGCAATTCTCCCTTTGCCGTCTTTACGGAGAAGCAGCTGCTGACAAATTACCGCCCTTAAAACTCCCCCCAGTACCGTCCTTATTTCCTGCTGTTGATGAGAAGGAAAAACATTAATTATTCTATCTATACTTTGGGCGGCATCAAGAGTATGCAGAGTAGTAAAAACTAAGTGCCCTGTTTCGGCAATAGTTAAAGCGGCAGAAATCGTCTCTAAATCCCGCATTTCTCCCACTAAGGCTATGTCAGGATCTTCTCTTAAGGCGTATTTAAGGGCGGAAGCGAATGATTTCGTATTTGACCCTACTTCTCTCTGATTTATTATTGCCTTTTTATGAGGATAAATAAATTCAATAGGGTCTTCAACGGTTAAAATATGACAAGGCTTTTCTTCATTTATCTTATTTATCAATGCGGCCAGAGTTGTAGATTTACCGCTGCCCGTAACACCGGTAACTAAGATTAAACCATTTCTTAAATTAGTAAGATTAATTACTTCCGAAGGTAATCCAATTTCTTCGGGAGTAGGAATTTTGGAAGGAATGACTCTTATAGCAATGCCTACACCGTCTTTCTGTAAATAAAAATTGACACGGAATCTACCCAGGCCTTCTAAGCTATAAGAAAAATCCAGCTCGAATTCTTTCTCGAATTTCTCCTTCTGTTTGGGAGTAATCATGCTAAAAGCAAGTTCTCTTGTATCTTCGTTCTTTAAGGAAGGGAAATCCTCCAAAAAGAATAGCTCTCCCCTAATTCTTAAAGCGGGTAGAAAACCCGCGGTAAGATGAAGGTCTGAAGCGTTTTTTTCTACGGCTAATTTTAAAAATTCCTGTATCTGCATAAACTCATTTACTCCGTTAGGGAGCGGGGTTCTCTATCGGGGTTTACCTTCATTCGAACAACGGGAAAAATATTCTCCTGTATAACCATTGAGAATGGCGGTTAATTCTTTTAGCCTTAAGCTTTTTTGAAATAATTCCTCATCACTAAAGGACGAAGTAAAAATTTCGCGCTTAAGGCGCAGACGCTCAAAATACACTCTATTAATCTCATCAAGAATATCCAACCGCAGCTGAGTATTAAGCTTGCTCCTGGTATCAATAGACGAAGCTTGTGAAGGATTCCAAATTAAATCTCCTACATCCCATTTAAGATTAATTCCCCAATCTTGAGGGCCAACCTGTACTCGACTATGACCAACCCCTAAAGCTGTAGTAATCGTTTTATCGAAATCCAAGCTTACTTCGGGGAATAATGCTCTGTATTTTAAGGCATTTCTCCACTTTCTTATTTTATCAGGATGAACCTCATTATAGCGCAGGGCTGCCTGTTGAATTTCCTCAATAGACGGCTCTTGTTCTATCAACACTCCTAAACTTTTACTTTGACAAGAAGAAGTAAAATAATCGCCTTTAAATAACCCCCTGGATGTTGAAAGATAAAGTTCTCCTTTTGGGCTAAATTCTACCCAGAAAATTCCTCCGGCATAAATACCTTCAAAAATCTGCTTAGAGGTTTTGGTCTCTAAATTAACTCTAAAAAAACCTTTGGTCGTTCCCACATAAAGGCTCTTTCTTTCTAATTTTGTCTGAGCAAAGGAACAAATAGGAAGATTATTAATTCCTTCTACATATAATTTCTTCCAGGTGCCTCCTGCATCAGAAGAACCAAATAAACCCCGGTTTGTCCCTAACCAAACCTTTTTCTCATCAAAAATATCGACTTTAATAATATCGGCAATTAACCCGTCCTCTTCTTCGGATTCTCTTATTATAAATACCCGCTTAATTTCATCTTCACTCTTTAGGAGATAAACTCCTTTGCTCGTTGCCAGATATACTTTCTCCTTTGCCGGTTCTATGTGATAAACAGAAATTTCATCTTTTAACCCTTTGAGCTTCCTCCAGTTTAAGATATCTTCCTCAGCACAATAAAGCCCCTCACTCGTTCCTACATAAATTCGGCCTTTATGTTTTGCCACGGTATAGATTAACTCTTCGTCAACAGCCGTAAATAGCTTCTCTGTTTTATCGGTTATCTTAAATAAATGGCGGGATGTAACAGCATAGAATGTATTAGCTAAGTAGGAATCGAAAAAAATATGCTGAATTTCTTCATCTTTAAATACAGATACTTTTTTAAAGGTTTCTCCTTTATCCTGGCTTTTATATAAGGAATTTTTGGAAGCAACATAAATAAGCGCGGGGTCTAGGAAAGATATGGCTGTTTTTTTTATCTGAGCATCTTCTATGCCTTCCACCAGCTGAAAAAGAGAAAAAGCGCTATTTAGGGGAAAAACTACGAGAAAAAAGAATAGTACAAACTTCATACAATGCTTCATAATCTTTCACGGTTAAAAAAAATTGAACGTGCCGAGGAAGGGAGTTGAACCCGCTGACGTGTCGTTTCACTCACTTCGTTCGCTTCACTCCTCATAGGGGCTCCGCCCCTCCATGACGTTCGGCTCATAAGAATCTCTGCGAAGAAAAATTGCCTCACTGTCACCCCGAAGAAATATCAAAGAAGTAAACATTCTTTGAGGGAAAATGCTTTTCCCTCAAGCTCCCTTTGGCGTCAGGGTTGTTGTATCATTAGTAAATATTCAGTGAACCACGTCTGTTTTTTCTGAATATTCAGTGCAAAATGCAAATTGAAAATTGCAAAAGTTAAAATTATTTATTTTTCTTTGCCGTAATTACTAATTTTGCAATAATCTCTATTATTTCTTCTATTT
>JAHJHM010000130.1 GCA_018823915.1 Candidatus Omnitrophota bacterium | reverse complement strand
CTATTGCAAAATGCAAAGTGCAGATTGCAAAGTGAAAAATGCAAAGGTAAGAGATATGAGTTTTGTGTGCAAGTGTTTAATTCTAACTTTTACAATTTACAATTTGCAATTTGCAATTTGCACTGAATATTCACTGGATAATCAACTACCCCGCAGCAAGCTACGGGGTATCGAATGTTTATCCCAGATAACTTTTTCGCAGCAAGCTGCGGGGAATTAACCCCCTATGATTCAAAAGAATTTGGACGGTGTTCAGTGAATATTTACATATCTATATCCATCTGGATTCCAAAATGAGTAGAAAATGTGAGATTTGTGGAAAAAGGGCAATGACAGGTTCTTCTATCGCCCGCAGGGGCCTCGCCAAGAAAAAAGGCGGAGTGGGATTAAAAACTACCGGCATAACTAAAAGAAAATTCTTTCCTAATCTTCAAAAGAAGAAAGCAGTTATTAACGGTAAGGTGAAAAAAATCCTTATATGCACAAAATGCATAAAAGGAGGGAAATTAACTCCTGCCCCCAAAAAGCTTACAGTCTCTGATAATTAGCCTCGGAATATTGTGGTAAACATTCTTTCCTAAGGAATAAACCAAATCAAAATTATCCCCATAGTTTATTATTTCTAAAACATCCTTATCATAAATAATTCCTTCATATGTCTTATCGTCATCACTCAGCCAGAGAGAATAACCACTACTTATCTTTTTAGGCGGTGTCTTTTTGGAAATATTATAACTGGCAAATAATGGCGCGGGGTTTTCCTCGCCAAAAGGCTTTAAAATCTCTATCTCTTCGATAAAATTCACGTCTATATCGGCAAATTTCATCTTTAAATCTACGCTCAGCACAGGAATAAAATCTTGAGGGGCTGAATCTTCTTTTATAAAAGAATTCAGCTTTTCCGTAAAAACTCCTAGATCCCTTTTAGAAATTTGTATTCCTGCTGCTTTCTTGTGTCCTCCATAAGTTGTGAGTAAATTAGCGCACTTATCTAGAGCCTTCATTAAATGCACGCTATGGATAGAACGCGCCGAACCTCTGCCTATGTCCCCCTCAAAAGAAATCACAAAAGACGGCCGATAATATTTGTCTGCTAAACGTGAAGCAACAATTCCTAAAACTCCCCTGTGCCAATTCTCCCCAGAAACTATAATCGCGGAAGACTCAATAAAATCTCTTTCTACTATTCTTTCTGCTTGCTTTAGGACATCTGCCCCTATACCTTTCCTTAATTGATTATAATCTCCCAGTTTAGCCGCAATATCGCAAGCCTCTCTTTCATCGTCGGTTAAAAAAATCTCCAGTGAATCTTGCGCATGAGCAACCCTTCCTGAAGCATTAATCCTGGGGCCGAGAATATAACCTATATGAAAAGTATCCAAATTCTGCTGCTTTAAGCTGCTCGCTTGACAAAGAGCTTTTATTGCCGGCCGCGGCGATTCTTTAAGCACCTTTAGGGAAGCTTTAAGCAAAATTCTATTTTCTCCCTTCAGAGGTGCAACATCGCATATTAAAGACAACGCTACCAAATCTAAAACTTCCCAGCAGGGTAAATTTTTTAAACCTTGAAGAAGTTTAAAAGAAAGGGCGGCACTGGTTAAATCAAAAAAAGGGTAGGTTGAATCTTCTCTTTTAGGATTTATAAAAGCAACGGCGTTACTTAGATTATTCCTAGAGTGGTGATGGTCAACGACAATTACATCTATTCCCTCCGAACGCGCTAACTCTATTTGCGAAAAGGAATTTGTCCCGCAATCAAAACAGATAATGAGACTCCTGTTTTCCTTTTTTGCTTTAATTATTGCTTCCATACCAAAACCATAACCGTCATTAACGCGGTGAGGAATATAAAAAGAAAAAGTATCTGGAAATTCTTTGATGAACTCATAAAAAATCGCTAAAGATGTTATCCCGTCAACATCGTAATCACCGACGAGAAGGATCCTCTCTTTCGCCTTAGCAGCCTTAGTTATTCTCTCTACGGCCTTATCCATATCAGGAAGCATATACGGTGAATATAATTGAGAGAGTTCCGGTTTAAGAAAAGAAGAAAAATCAGCGTCTTTTATCTTTCGATTAAGAAAAATTTGAGCTAAAAAAGGTGAAATATTGTACTTTTTTCCTAACCCTTTAGCCTCAGACGTTAATTCCTTTACTTCCCACAGCTTTCTTCTCACATTCTCCTCACCGGTTTTATCCCCAATAAATTAAGGCCGCAATGTAGGACTATTCTTGTTGCTTCTAGTAAGTTTAGCCGGGCAAGCATCAGCTCTTTCGCTCCCACCAAGACTCTTTTTCTTTCATAAAACTTATGAAAACTTGAAGCAAGATTTTTTAAAAATTCAATAATGAATACGGGTTCCAGAGAATAACATACTTTTTCTAAACAATAAGGAAATTGCAATAAACTACGCAAGAGACCTAAGTCTTCGCTATCAGTTAAAAAATTACTGTATTTGGCATCAAAATCTTCTGCCTTTGCCTTTCTAAAAATGCTCTCAATGCGCACACAAGCATACTGAATATAATACAGAGGGTTATCAAAAGACGCCGCGCAGGCTAAGTCGATATCGAATTCTAGATGAGAAGAATTTCTCCGTGTAAGATAATAGAATCTTGCCGCATCTTTTCCTACTTCACTAATTAAATCGGAAAGTAAAATCGCCGTACCTGCCCTTTTTGACATCTTTATCTTCTGTTTTATAGTTACCAACTGGATTATAATTACTTTTAAAATTTCTCTTTTATATCCTAAGGCATCTATTGCCGCTTCTACTCTACCTATGTAACCATGGTGATCCGGCCCCCATAAATTTATTAAACTATTAAACCGACGTTTAATCTTATCTTTGTGATAGGCAATATCAGAAACAAAATAAGGTAATTGGCCGTCACTTTTTTTAACTACCCTATCTTTATCGTCGCCAAATTTAGTGGAAGAAAACCAAAGCGCTCCTTCTTTCTCATAAATTAGGCCTCTTCTTCTTAAAATATCAACTACGCCTTGAACCTTTTTCTCTTTAACGATCTTTCTTTGACTTATCCAGTTATCAAATTTTACTCCCAAAGATAATAAGTCTTTTTTGATCAAAGCCATGATGTTGGAAAGAACGAATCTCCTCAACTCCTCCCTCTTTGTTCTCTGTCTTAAATATTCTTTTGCTATATCTCTTATATACTCTCCCTTATAGCCATCTTGAGGCAAAGTTAAAGCTTGCCCGTTAATTTCTCTAATTCGTGCCTCAAGAGAAGAAACCAAAAGCTCGATCTGCCTTCCGGTATCATTTATATAATATTCCCTCTCCACCTGATTACCAAAAAACTCTAGCGCATTAGCGATTACATCGCCCACTACAGCTTGACGGCCATGGGCAATAGATAAAGGCCCGGTAGGATTAGCGCTGACAAATTCTAAAAGAATTTTCTTTTTTAACTTACGGCGGAAGAATTTATCTTTATTCCGGAGAAGCTCATTTAAAGAGCTCACAAGGGTAGCTTGGGAAATAAACAGATTAAGGAAACCCGGTTTTATAATTTCAACTTTTTCTACGTCTTTAGAAAGTAACTTTTCTAACGGGGCTTTTAATTGTAGAGCGATTTCTATTGGGCTTTTTTTTAATTTTGAAGCTAATCTTAAAGCCACTGTGGAGGATAAATCACCGAATTCCTGTTTTTGCGGCAATTCCCATAAAGGAGGCGCTAACTCTACGCCATATTCCTTTTTAATAACATTTTCTAAAGCTTTAGAAATTTTTTGATAAAACTTTTTCATGTATTATCTGAGCAAAGCCTATAAGTCTTTTCGGTAAATATTCAGTGAACCACGTCTGTTTTTTCTGAATATTCAGTGCAAAATGCAAATTGAAAATTGCATACCCTAACGGGCACAAGCAAGTTAAAATTATTTATTTTTCTTTGCCGT
>JAHJHM010000129.1 GCA_018823915.1 Candidatus Omnitrophota bacterium | reverse complement strand
ACTGATACCTTTCAATCAGTTAGTTTACAAAGAGCTTATCTTGGCACGCTTGCATTTTTAATTTAACTGGAGTTAATCTCCTTAAGAATTTTAGGAAACTCCAGTTATCATATTTGATAATCAGGGATTACTTTTTTTCTGCCAAAATCTATTCTATTCCAAAATCTTTCATGCAAATAATAAAGAATTATCTTAACTGCATTTACACACAAAGAAACAATCAAAGACTTTTTAATATCCTTGTTATATTGATATACGACTAGCATAGTAATTAAAATACCAAAAACCCGCCATGTGATACTTTTTACTATGCTTCTTCTGCGTAATTCCATAATCATTATATTTTAGATTATATATCTAGAATCTAGCATCAAGTATCTAGTATCCAAAATCTTTGATTCAAATTCCGTCTCCATCAACATTTTTAAGCGGCCGGGTATGTATTCCACATTCACCGCCGCATTTTGAAGTACCAACCCAACGGCCGGCACGCTCATTGTCATCAGTGGTAATTTTTGTGCACGGTAAGCACCCCAATGATCTATAACCTTCACTGTAAAGAGGGTTTACCTTTACTTCATAGAGCGCCAGATACTGCCAAACTTCTCTTTCCTTCCAGATGAGAATAGGGTTAAGCTTAATCAGCCCCTTATCGCGCTCCTCAACCTCTTTAAAGTCAGTGCGAGTCCTTCCTTCTGTGCAGCGCAAGCCTGTAATCCAGCAAGTAACATTCATATCGTCAATAGCTTTGCGTGTCGGCTGTACCTTTAATATGTCGCAGCATCGGTTAGGGTCGGTCTCATAAAGTCTATCCGGTATCTTAACATCATTTTTGTAAACCTTTAGTTCTGGGTATCGAGCTACCTCTTCATGCATAAACTCCACGGTTTCCTTTGGCTTAAATCTCGTAGTAACTATAAATCCACGAATTTTTGGGTTGGCTTTTTTTGCTAAATCCCATACACAAACAGAATCTTTGCCTAAGCTGTTTGCCACAACTAGGCCATCGCCATATTTTTCATAGGCCTCCTTTATAAGGGAAAGAGACCTGTCAACTTTTTCTTTAAAATTGAGATTTTCTACAAGCTCTTTTACATCATCCCGATTCTCTAATAAACTCATTTCTTCTCCTCCCTTTTCTTACATCTCAACTATTTTTATATGTTATATATTAATCCTATTTGTGTCAAGGTTAAACAAATCATATTCTGAATTTATCTACTTCCTGAAACAGCATTGGTAAAACCATAAAATAAAAAACCTCCCGCCACAAGGTTTTACTCAAGGAGCGAGAGGTCAAAATGTCCTTTCGCAGCTTGCTTATACCATCACTGTTTCTTTACATTCTCTATTTAAGGATTCGCTATCTGATTTTTTATGTCCGATTATTTTAGCCGCTACTTCAGCCGCTTTCCTTCCCGAAAAAAGCATCCCTCCAAAAGTAGGGCCCATTCTGGGAATCCCAAAAACAGTTGCTACTGCCATTCCTGTAACGACTAAGCCGGGATGGACTTCGCCGGTTTTCTCAACCAACATATCTTCTGATTTCTCTACCCACATTCCACTAAATCATTCGATATGCAGCAGGCCCCTCTTTGCTAAAGAATTCGCCACTATTGCGTCATGGCCGGTAGCATCAATGACTAACTTCGCCTCAATAGCAATAGGATCTACACAAGTAATTGCCCTAGGCAAAGCGGATACCGGTGTCCAGTTGATAACTGCGCCTGCTACACGATTATTCTCTCGTAAAACCACATCATCGAATTTAGTCATATTGATAATCTTTACTCCGGCGTCGCAGGTACTTGCAATAAGTTTTGAACAGGCATGAGGGCCTTCGGCTAAATATAACCCATCTCCCATCTTTTTGTAGGGAATCCCTAGCTCATCAAGCATCTCTTGTCCCGGCTCTCTGACGGTAATTCCACTCATTAGATAACCGCCTATCCAGAACCCTCCGCCGAGATAGTTGTTAGCTTCGATGATAAGAACTTTAAATCTCTTCTTAGCCAATTCCCTTGCTGCCACAAGACCGCTAGGCCCTGCTCCAACAACTATACAATCAACTTTCACATTCCCAACCAACTTCTCACAAAAATCTTTTACAATTGCCTCTGTAACTTGACTCTCAGAAACCCTAGCAAATTTTTCCATCTTCTTTTTCCTCCTCGCTTTATTTTTTTCAAGTTATATATTATACATCAACGGTTGAGGTTTCTGTTTCTGCTTTTGCCGGCTAACCATATCCTCTAAGGTAGTAGAATCTAACACCTCTGTCATCTTTTCACTCATATCTTTCCATATATCCCGAGTTACACAAAAATCAACTCTGTGGCAGATTTTAGGTGCGGTCACACATTCTGCAACAGCCAAATTCCCTTCTACAGCGCCAACCACTTCTCCCAGCGTTATCTCAGAAGGAGCCTTAGCTAATGCATAACCACCGTGGGCACCACGGCTGGAGTTAACTAGCCCTGCTGCCTTAAGCGGGGGAAGAATGTGCACTAAATATCCCTCGGAGATTTCCTGTTTTTTGGCAATATCCTTTAACAAAACCAGCCCTTTGCCGTAGTTTAAGGCAAGTTCTACCATCAGCCTCGTGCCATATCTGCCTTTAGTAGAAAGCTTCATCATAGTTTTTCTCCCTTGCTTACTAATCTTATCAGATTAGTAAAGATTATACATAAATAAAAAATCCTGTCAAGCCTTTTCGGATAAGAGAATAACTATCCACTTATTGAAACTTCATTATAAATAGGAACACACGTCCCTATTTATGGCGCTGGTGCTAGCCCAGCGCCTGATTTCAATGATTAAAGAATGATTACGGTGATTAGAAGTAAATATTCAGTGAACCACGTCTGTTTTTTCTGAATATTCAGTGCAAAATGCAAATTGAAAATTGCAAAAGTTAAAATTATTTATTTTTCTTTGCCGT
>JAHJHM010000128.1 GCA_018823915.1 Candidatus Omnitrophota bacterium | reverse complement strand
GGCGCTGTTGCATACTACCCAACAGGGTGCCCTGCTGGGCTAGCACCAGCGCCTGATTTCAATGATTAAAGAATGATTACGTCGATTAAAATACTACTGTTTTCAATCATTGTAATCGTAAGATAATCGGTGTAATCAGGGACTGTTGTATTCTGCAACAGTCCCCATAAATCTTTTAATTCTTTCTATCGCTTCCTGGGGAGATTTCACCTTTATTGTTCCTTTTATGTCCCAGGTTTCTATTCCGTAAACCCGCTTACCTTCATTTAAAGCAAAAGCAATCTCTGATAACGTACCGTATCTTCCATCTATCGCTACTATTACCTCTGCTGCTCTTACTACCAAGATATTTCGAGCATAATCTAAACCAGTGGGAATTTTAATATCTAAATAAGGATTTGCCTCTCTTGCATCAAAACTGGGCAAAATCCCTACAGTTAGACCACCTTTTTCTTTCGCTCCTTTGCAGGCTGCCTCCATCACTCCCAAACCACCGCCGCAAATTAAAACCCAACCTTCAGAAGCAATAAGCTCGCCCAACTTTTGGGCAACTTTATAAATTTTCCTTGAGCACTTATTCCCGCCAACTACAGCAACATTCATAATCAATATTCACTATATACTTTATACTATATACGAAATACGCTATGCGAACTTGCCCCCTGGAAGAATCGAACTTCCATCTTTGGCTCCGGAGGCCAACGCTCTATCCGTTGAGCTAAGGGGGCATTGCTCTACTGTTATATCTTATTATGAAGTAAGGATTTCAAACAAAGATTTGAAACTTTCTTCTAAATAATTATTGTCCTTTGTCTTACTGCCTGATAAATTTTTGGAAAATAGGATATGGTTTTGGCTTTCTCTTAAAATATTTTCTATTTCTTTTAATGCTTTGCCACTACCTATCCCACTATGATAGGTTAAAAAGCAAACAACTTTTTTGTTTTCTAAATTACTTGCCTTCTCTAAATAGCTTCTCAGAGCAGGAGCAATAGTAAATGCCCATACTGGGGAAGCAAAAATTACAAATTCATACCCGCTTAAATCATAGTTAACTTTCTTTAAATCTACCTTATGCCTTAAGAGTGCCTGCAGGCTTTGCTTGAAGAAAACAGTCTCTTCTTTTTCTGGTTTTAATTCAATTAAATCAGCGGCTATATTTTTTGAATATAGTTTATCTTTCAAAAACAAACAAGCCCTTTTAGTATTTCCAGAAAATGAATAAAAAATAATCGCTGTTTTCATACTTTTAGAAGAGGGTTCTGGAAAACTAATCCCAGAGATTTCTGACTTTTTCAGAAATCTCTAAAAAAGAGTTAACTGCTCATCCTTCTTTTCTTCTTCCTCGTTGAATATTTTAATTACTCCGTATTCACCATCGTAACCAGGAAGAATCTTTAATTTCTTTTCCCGCACTTTCTTAACCCCTTGAGCAATCCTTTCCGGCAGGCGAGAAAATAATTCTTTCTCAGAAACTTTTACCATAATGTTAAATTCTGACCCCAAAGCATAAACGGAATCTAAATACTCCTTTAATACCGCCTTGCTCTGTTTACCCACCCCTTTAACCTCAGAAATAATCTCATCTAAAGGGACTAAACTCTTGTACCCAATAGCATTGGGAGGAATAAATCCTTCCGGTCTATCTGCTAACTCATCTACTCTATATAATACCCCCTTAGTTACCGGCCGCCCGCATTCAGGACAAAGGCCATTATGCCCTTTTGTTTCTTGAGGAGTAAGCCTTATATCGCAATTCCTATGTCCATCATAATGATATCTTCCTTCCTCAGGAAAAAATTCTACAGTGTATAGGAATTTTTCCTTATCCTTTGTCTCTAAAACTTTTTTTATTTCCCAGTAGTTCAACTCGCAATTAAACACATTTGCTTCCCGGCCAATACGTGAAGGAGAATGAGAATCAGAGTTAGAAACTAAAGAAAACTCATCCAGCTTAGACAATCTCCAGTTCATTGCCGGATCAGAGCTTAAGCCCGTTTCCAAGGCAGTAATCTTCTCGGTATATTTACCATATGCCTCCTCTAGAGAATTAAATCCCGAGTTTGAGCCAAACGCAGAAAACCAGGGGGTCCAAATATGGGCAGGAATCAACATTATATCCTGTGATATTTTAAATACTTCCTCAGCGAGTTTTAAACAACTAATACCTATAATCGGCCGCCCATCAGAAGCTAAATTTCCGTAAAAAGAAAGCATTTTGTTCACTTCTTCTGCCAATTTGAAAGATGGTACTATAACCATGTTATGAACCCTATGGCCTCGGCCGCCTTGAGAAAAAATACTAGATATTTCTCCGGACAAAATGAAATAAATGCCTTCGTGTAAAAATAATCCTTTATCTTCTTGCGGATTAAGGTGCTGTTTTAGCTCCTGCAGCCATAAATGATGGGTAAAATCTCCTGTGCCTAGGAGGGTAACTCCTTTTAGCTTTGCCCATTTTGCTAAATGAGGAATATCCATATCTTTGGAAGTCGCCCGAGAATATTTAGAATGAATATGAAAATCTGCTACAAACTCCATATAGGTTAGCTTATAGTTTATGGTTTATAGTTTATAGCTAAAAGGTATAAATATAATGTGCTTTCAACGAGTCAAGTTTACAAATCATCAGTAAATACCATAGCCATAAACTATCAACTATGAACCATCAACTATTCTTGTATTATTTCTTATAGACAATCTTGCCCTTAAAAATAGTACATTCAACGATGCCTTTTAGTTTTTTGTTCAAAAAACAGGAATTTTTGGACTTAGAGATAAGGCTCTCTTTTTGTACTACCCACTCTTTTTGCTCAGATATTACAATAATGTCTGCTTGAGCCCCTATACTCAAGGTACCTTTATTAATTCCTAAAATTTTTGCCGGTTTATATGCCATTCGGTTTACTAACTCTGGCCAACTCAATAGACCCGGCTTAATCAATTCTGTAATCGCAGCGGATAATTCGGTTTCAAGACCAATTACCCCAAATTCTGCCCGCTCAAATTCAATAGCTTTCTCACACTCAGTATGAGGCGCATGATCAGAAGCAATAACATCTATTACTCCTTCTTTTAATCCCTGCCTAATACTTATCATATCATTTTTGCTTCTTAAGGGAGGATTTATTTTCATATTTGTGTCAAACCCTAATACTGCTTCTTCATTCAAGGAAAAATAATGTGGGGCTGTTTCAGCAGTAACCTTTAATCCTTTTTTCTTAGCACTTGCAACCAGCTCAACTGATTCGCCGCAGCTTAGATGAGCGATATGCACTCTTGCGTTTGCTTTTCTGGCAAG